>VGWY01000197.1 GCA_016873575.1 Nitrospira sp.
TCCTCCTGGTGTTTTTTTACCGTCAAGCCACCAGGAGGAATATTTTACTTAATACTGCAAGGTCAAACCTTTATAGTCTCACTGGTAAAACCAGTGGCTTACCTATCATTGAGTTATCAAGTTGGCTATTGGCGAACCACTGTCCTCTTCTATCAGTCTCTACTCTCTTCTTTTTAACAATGCCTCTAATTTCTTTAATTGCCGAATTTATCTGAGCGTCTCTTTCAAAAATTGCCTTAGGACCTTTCATCTATCTCCTCCTTAACTAAAAAGTCGTAACCTTCTATTAAACTCCCTTCAAATAAAGCCCTTATATATTTTCCCGATACCTTTGAAGTAGGCTCAAAGAGATAACCGTAAACAGGTTTAATTACTCTCCTGATTCCAAAGTATGACATATAGTTTTCGGGGATACGGCTTAAAAGCCTCCCGGTATTAATCTCAGGGTTTTCTATAATCCTCACAAAACTAAGATGACACCTGCAGAATCCTTTTGATTTAAATGCGCCCATCGTTATATCGAATTCCCTGTTCTCTTTCTTTTCAATAAAACTCTCAGGGGCTTCACCTGTCAGAAAGATATAAACCCGTGCCTTTACTTCGGTAAGAAATTCTATTTGCAATGGCACCTTCGCAACATCCTCAAACACATATCTTGGAGAATAGATATGTACTTGCCTGAATTGTTCAATGCTATCAAGATAATCCGGATCGAACTTGCCCAATGCATACAGATTCGGCATATTAAACGCATCCCGCAACGAACCGGTAATCGAGGAAAACGGAATTGTCTTTACGCAGGGCTTGAAAGTCCCTTTTTTGACTCTTTCGCCGATACAGAGAATGTCGGATGTCAGTTCATATTCTATGTATTTATTGTTTCCCATAACTTTACCTTAGTCCTTCATTATCTTGTAGAATGCCAAAGTCTCATTGATTGACAATTCCTTTGTGGTGATTAAATATCTTGCGAGTTCCTTTAAATCATTCTTCATCCCCAGCATCGAAACCGTTACCAGAAACATGTTCTTTGTCCTCTCTTCTATCTCCGCAAGTTTATGTAAAGCCGAACTCACTCTTTTATCCTCTATCCCTGCGTCTTTAAGACATGCATATTTAGATAGGCTGATTGACAGTCTGGTATGAGGAACGGCGTAAATATTTATATCTTCCTTCGGGCTGTCCAGCGCTTGCCAATGTTCCATAAAGGGATATTTGACGTTTGAAGTTGTTACAGAAAGTTTTATCGGAAGCGTTCTTTTGTTCTTCTCTGCAAAGCCGACCATCTGACCAAAAAAATCACCACCGCACAAAAGCTCTGCATATTCCATTACGAGAGGTTTTATGTCTTTGTCTTTTTTTATTTTTATGCAAAAAAGATTATCCAGAATCGGCTCATGATTAGCTGGGTCGCCATAATCTTCATGCTTGAAGACATTATCCTTAAATGAACTGAGAAATTTTGTATAGTCATAAAGAAACTCTTTGATGATCGAGAAGCCGAGATCTTCATCAAACACCTTTTCAAAGTTAAAAGTGGAGATAAACATCTCTTTCAACAGATCAATAAGCTCCGGCATATTAAGGGTCACCTTGAAAAATGCAACGCTTGCATCGTCTTCATTCTCCCACTTTGCGAGATTCAGAGCCTTGTCTGCTTCTCTTCGCACCTCAAGACATCCTTCGCAGAGAAATTCCTCAAGAGGCTCGATTTCTGCTGAACCATAAACCTCTTGAGGATAAATTTTGGAAGCAGGAGCCATCTGACACATATCACATATAATAGCCCTGTGGCTGGCTTCATTACCCTCAAGGGGTATTAGTTCTCCATCAAGTTGGGGATATAAATTCATCTCATAGTCACCAAAGAGTTTGTTATAATTGTTGAGAAACTCATCTCTCTTTAAAGATGTATCAACTACTGTTATCTCAAGATAATAATTTGTTTTATTTGACAAAATTTCCTTAGCTTTTTGCTCAATATCTTTTAAATCATCAGGAGTAGATATAAATAAAATTTCTTCTGACAAATGATAGATTACCGCTCCTTTTAATTTATTGCTGACATCTTTTAAAAGCTGAGGTATTACATTAAAAACTTTAGCATCTCTCAGTCTGGAAATTTTACTATTAACATTTAGTTTTAAACGCACCAATGATATTTTTTTCTCAGAAAAGACATCCATAATTTCACTGAGTTCAATAGTATCTTTAATCACTTCTGGCGCCTCAAAGTAGTCACTTTTTTGCAGGAAGTAAGAAAACCATATAGCGGTTAGTTCATTATGTATATGCAGTGAGGCAAAAGGGCAGTGATCTTTGTCTTCTGACCTTAAAATAAATTCCTTTTCATATTTTTGATACAGGACGTTAAGGTCTGTTGCGTTCTTGAGTTCATCAACAATAGATGAGCATTGGACAATCCCTTGACTTTCTTTATTAAGTTCATCTTTGTTTTTTTTAATATCCTTCCAGACTCTAAACGTCTCATATGATTTGTAACCTGACTTTTCAAGTTTTCTTGATATTTTAGATGCACATATATCAGCAAATTTTAAATAGAGTGACTCTTTTGCAGCAGGGAAAGGATTACAGCCTGTTTTATGTTTCTTCTTCCTATCATTCAGGTCAGAGCGAACACAATGATGTTTTAAAAATCCTCTTATTTCAGGATTAATTTCTGCTATCCCGTCTAATAAATCAGGACATGTATGATATTTACCAATCCCAGAGAGCTTTAAAATATCATGAAGTTTTGCTAACAGACTTTTATCGCCCATTTCACTTCCCCATATCCCCGACGAATCGGGATCTATCGACATGCAACAGCGCCCCTAAGATAACCGTCTGATATTCTCTTTGGTTAAAATCGCTCATTTGTTATCTCCTCATAAAACCCCAGTTTATGTTTCACCGGTCTATCACAACAATTGACTATGTTATTCCTCTTTGTTAATCTAATCACAAAGGAGACAACAAGCATGAAACTTGCAAAAAAACAGAAGGAGAAGCTTAAAAAACTTGACATTGTCAAGGCAACGCAGAAGGCGAGGGAAAAAAGCGACCAGGTTCTTAATGACCAGGGTTTTGCTGTTTTGTCAATTGCGGTTTCGCACTTTATAGCAGATATTGCACAACGCCCTGAAAAACTGGTGAGGGAACTTGCGCATTGAACATATATCTGGACACCTCTGTCATAACTGTTTATCTTTTCGGCAGGTATTCTGAAATAGAATCCAAAAGATTCCCCATAGTTGCCAGACTTTTTAATCTTATTAATTCCAACAAGGTCCATGCTGTAATCTCACTTTATTCCATACAGGAAATTTTTGTTTTCTGTAAAACCATATTCGGCTCTGAGGTTGGTAATATAGCCAGGGCTGCTTTCTTGGAGCTTTTCAAAAATGAGTTCTCACTCACAGGTTTATTAACACGTGAGGAACGTTTATTGCATCGTATGAGGTTCATTATTGACGATCTCTCAGACCAGCCCCATGCCATAAGTGCATATCTTAATAACTGTAATGCCATTGTCACCTACGATACTCACTTTTTGAAAATAAAAGACATAATTTCAATCTATACACCGGAAGAAATTGTATCAAAGTTTTGACATCCCCTTCCCGGCTAATAGTTTTGAATAAGCTGAGATCTTGATCTCCTTCACATCTCTTCACTAACACCTGCCGTTGTCTTATATTTCACTATCACCTTTCACTGACACCTGTCACTGTCTTATATTTCCCCAATCCAAACCCCGTCCCTTTTTGAAAAACAGTGAAAAGGTCCGTGTCATATAGCACGCCTACCTAACGAAATATCTCCTCTAATCATACCGCTCGATATTTCTGTTCTCAACTTTTTTAGAATATTGTACAATAATGTACAGATAATTCAATATAAAGCGAGGTTGTGCAAGTGAAAAACGTCATTTCCATTACCGAGGCGAGGAAGAGGCTGCCGGGAATAATCAAGTCGCTGAAAACATTTCCCGACAGAGTGTACCAGATAACAGTTCATGATGAAGTTGTTGCAGAAATCAGAACGCCTGCCAAAATAAAGCCAGGGGAGGCTGCGGCTAAACTTCTTGAAATCAGAAAGAGACTCGGCCCTAAAAAATACAGAACAAAGCCGATATCCGAAAACATAAAGGAACATCTCTATGTTGCAGAAGGAGAAGAATGATTCTCCCTGGGAACATGGTTTTCTGTGATACTTCATTCTTTTTTGCATCTCTATGTACCCATGATTCCAATTATGGAAAGGCCGGCCGACTTCTTGAATACTGCAGGGAAAATCAAGTCGCACTTTATACCACATGGGATGTGATAAGCGAAACAGTTACGCTGCTTAGATATCGTGCGGGCTACGCCCTTGCCATTGAATTTCTCGACATCGTGAAACCGTCTCTCGCTATCATATCCTATGACGAATCTGTGAGAATTGCTGCGGAAGAAATATTCAGGAAATTTTCGCAAGATAAACGGCTTTCTTTCTGTGATGCAATTTCTCATGTCATAATCACTCATCTCCTCGACAATATC
>VGWY01000198.1 GCA_016873575.1 Nitrospira sp.
GGTACAGGCACAGAGGTAGATGTGGAATTAATGAGATCTAAGAGCGATATTGAAAATACAATCGTCTGCATCGGAAGCCATGACAATGCACTCGATTTACTTGCCAATATCCTGAAAAAGAAATTCTCTCAATATTCACTTTCTTCAGCCCACGTTGGCTCAATGGGCGGACTTATGGCATTAAAGAAGGGTGAGGCACATCTGGCAGGAACGCATCTGCTTGATGAAGAAACAGGTGAATACAATGTTTCATTTATTAAGAGACTTCTTCCTGATAAAAGAATTCTACTCATAAATCTCGTCTATAGAGAGCAGGGCCTTCTTGTTCCAAAAGGCAATCCCAAAAATATAAAGGGCTTTGAAGATTTAACAAGGGGTGATATTGTTTTTGTGAACAGGCAGTCAGGTGCAGGAACACGGCTTCTCACTGATAAATACCTGAGGGAGCTCGGCATAAGACCAGAAGATGTGAAGGGTTATGAACGTGAGGAATACACACATATGGGTGTGGCATCCGCTGTACTGACCGGTGTTGCAGACACAGGTCTTGCAATCCTTGCATCTGCGAGGGCACTTCATCTCGATTTCATTACTGTGGCAAAAGAGAGATATGATCTTGCAATACCTCACGAGTTCTCTGAGACTGAGATGATACAACATCTCCTGAAGATAATACAGGGAGATACTGAATTCAGGGATATGGTAACACAGCTCGGGGGGTATGATATATCAGATACGGGAAAGATTATGTATGAAGGACATTGATATCATCTACGTCCTGAAGGCTAATTATCCTTCCTTCTGAGGTTCTTCTTTCCCTTCCCTTCCCTCAATGAGCCTCCGTGCTCCGATAAACCTCTTGAAATAGTAAGGTATTTCAAGGCTGTTGATAGTAACCTTTTTATCCTTTGACGAGGCATGTATGAATAGATTATTGCCCAGATAAATCCCAACGTGTGAAGGAAATGATGCGTATGTCCTGAAGAACACCAGGTCACCTATTGAAAGTTCTTCTTTATCTATGGGTGTTCCCTCGCGGAATTGTTCTCTCGCAGATCGCGGGAGATCAACCCCAATCATACTATATACCTTTTGAACATATGCAGAACAATCTATTCCTAAAAGACTGTTTCCACCAAACCTGTACGGTATGTTAATCAATTTTTTTGCAAAAAGGATCACTTTGTCCTTCAGGCCAAGCTTCTCAGGTTCGGACACTTCCCTTTGATTGTCCTCCTCTGGCGCCTCAGAAATGATTGCTTCATAGTTCTTGAGTTCCTCCAGATCTATCATATGCTCAAGCAATAGTTTCTGGCCTGGTTTGACTAAGTCTGTTTCAAGGTTGTTGATATCTTTCAGTTCATCTACATCAATATTTAATTTTTTCGCAATCTTGTATATGTTATCCCTTTTTTTGACCGTATACGTTTTGGGTCCGTCCTGTTTCACAAGGATTTGCTGACCTAATTTGAGTTTTATGGTTTTCAGGTTATTGATTTCCTTCAGCTCTTTGACTGACATAGAATACGTTCTTGCTATAGCGGATAGTGTATCACCCTTTTTTACGATATGATATCCGGCATCATCTAATAATCCCCCCTTCCCCCCTTTACTAAAGGGGGGTGAGGGGGGATTATTTTCATTGGCCTTTACATTGCTACGGGATATATTTGTTTCTTTGCCCTTTGAAGGAATGGTTATCTTTGTACCTAATTTTAGGTTATGCGGGTTCAGGTTATTGACCTTTATGATATCCTGTGCACTTACCTTAAATTTTTTGGCTAATGTGTAAGGATTGTCACCTTTTTTGATGGTATAGGTTATATCTGCATAGGTAGTGCTCGAAACAAAAAAGATAATGGCTATGCTAATGATAAACAGATAAAATCTTTTCATGGCACCTCCATACATTAAGCTGCCTCTTCCCTGACAAGGTCTTTCAGGGTGGGCAGCTCGGTAAGGTCCTTTAAGCCGAAATATTGTAAAAATTCTCTTGTTGTCCCGTAAAGAAATGGCCTGCCTGGCACCTCTTTGCGTCCCATAATCTTGATAAGCCTCTTATCGAGCAGTGTTTTTATAGCGCTGTCAGCATTCACTCCCCTGAGCTGTTCAATCTCAGACCTGATGATAGGCTGTTTGTATGCTATAATGGCAAGGGTTTCAAGGGCTGGCACCGAGAGTCTGCTCGATATATGTGTGCTTCGGAATTTCTTTACCCATTCTGCATATTCAGGATTAGTCACCATCTGATAGCCATTTGCTATCTCAACGATCAGCAATCCTGCATTGCGCTCTCTGTATTCTGCCATCAATTCATCTATAAGTCTTTTTATTTCAGTCTCGGGAAGTTCAACTATATCCTTGATTGCAGAAGGTAAAAACGGTTCTCCAGAAAGAAACAGCAGTACTTCCAGTACTGATTTCTTATCCTTATCTTCCATTTTGGCCACTTATCAATATACCAGATAACGACGGGAAAGGCAACCCTTTTCTAAATTTCGGTGTTTATTGTGTTTATTTCTGCTATAATTTATCCAATTAGGGGTGCATGTATCTAAAGGCAGGTGATAACAATGCCATCCCGGTTGAAATCTTTTAAGGTTCCCTCTCACCTCATTATTATCTTTTTGGTTCTATCCATCAGCATCTGGGCCATTGGATACCTGTACTATGAAAAACAGAAGGAAAATATTAAAAAGGATACTCAGGTAACCCTTTCTGCCATCGCTGATTTGAAGGTCAGCCAGATCGTCAACTGGCGCAAAGACCGACTGGGAGATGCAAATATTATCTTTGAAAACCACTTAGTTATACCATATATACAACAATTCATGGAAAGACCAACGGTATCTGAGTATAAGCAAGATATGTTCACATGGCTGGCATCTCTGCAAAAACAATACAATTATTAAGAGTATCATTCTCCTCGATACAAAGGGGAATATCCTCTTGTCAGTTCCAGATGGGAAAGAAATCCTCGGGCCTGATGCAAAAAGATTAGCTACAGAGGCAATACACACAGGAAAGGTAATATTTTCTGACCTTTATCGAAGTAAGATTAAGAATATTATCCGTCTTACCCTTGCTGTTCCACTCCATATTTCACACGAACACAATACTCCTCCCATCGGAATCATCCTTCTAAGGGTAGACCCTTACGAATTCCTCTATCCACTCATACAATCATGGCCTACACCAAGCAAGAGTGCAGAGACTGTGTTGCTTCGCCGTGAGGGTGATGAGGTCTTATTCCTGAATGAGCTCCGGCACCAGAAAAATACTGCCCTGAACCTTCGATTCCCAATAAGTGAGCCACAACTGCCATCGGCAATGTCAATGCGGGGAATCACGGGAGTTGTTGAGAGTGTTGACTATCGCGGTGTCCCTGTACTTGCAGTGGCAAAAAACATCACTGATTCTCCATGGTTTCTTGTGGCTAAGGTTGATAAAGAGGAGATATATGCACCCATTCAAAAACTTGTCCAGACCGTTACGTTTCTTGTAAGTATATTGATTGTTGCCACAGGTGCCGGTGTCGGGTTCATCTGGCATCGGCAACGTGCCAACTTTTACAGCATCCAATATGAAACAGAACTTGAGAAACGTAGGTTAGCACAGCGTTACGAATACCTGACCAGGCATGCAAACGATATTATCCTGCTCATAGACAGAGAAGGAAAAATTGTAGATGCCAATGAACGTGCTGCATCATCTTATGGGTATAACCGTGATGAATTGCTTCAACTCAATCTAAAGGATTTACGATCCCCTGAGACCCGATCACTCTCTGATACACAGATGAAGCAGGTGGAAGAACAGAACGGACTGGTGTTTGAGACTAGGCATCAACGGAAAGACGGAACAACATTTCCAGTAGAAAACAGTGCACGTATCATTGGAGTTGAAGGGGAAAAATATTATCTGAATATCATCCGTGACATTACCGAGCGCAAAAAGGCTGAGGAAGAAATTCGCAAACTAAATGAAGATCTCGAACAGCGTGTCGTGGAGAGAACCGCACAGCTTGAAAAGGAAATCATAGAACATAAAAAAACAGGAGAGGCATTGCGAAATAGCGAGAGAGAAGTTCGCGCAATGCTGAATGCTACTGTTGAATCAGCCTTTATGTATAGATACACGTGGGAATATCTTAATCATGAATGAAATATCAGCCAGACGATTGGGTAAAACTCCTAATGAACTCATAGGGTCTTGCATTTATGACATCCTGCCTCCTGATGTTGCTAAACTGAGAAAAGAAAAAATAGATGGGGTGATCCATTCAGGCGAAACTGTTCGTTTTGAAGATGAGCGTCAGGGGATGTGGTTTGACCAGACTATCTATCCTATCTTTGATAAACAGGGCAATGTTGAAAAGCTTACTGTTTTTGCAATTGATATTACAGAACGTAAAAAAACAGAGGAGGAAATCAGGAAACTGAATGAAGACCTTAAGCATCGGTCTATCGAACTTGAAGCTATTAACAAAGAACTGGAGGCGTTCAGTT
>VGWY01000199.1 GCA_016873575.1 Nitrospira sp.
GAGAAAGGAGGTGATGCATTTCTACAGGATAATGGACATCTTCTCAGGATGAGTTCTATAATTTAACACAGAAAAAAGGTGGGGAATAAACCTGAAACTGTGTGGGGAATAAAATTGAAACTCGAGAATTCGGCTTCTCCATCCCAAAATCGGTGCATCTCCAATATTGTTTTGTGTTTAAAGATGTATCTGATTCGATAAGTACCTATCTTCGAAAACGCACGAAAATCGTATTCGTTATCAACTTTTATCTCCTCATCATTGAGCGGATACCGCCAGGTTTCGGTAGGCATGATTTCCCCAATAGGTATCTTTCCATGCCCAAATGAGTAAACAGGGTGATGTATACGGTTGGTGATGCCATCTTCTTCATAATATGCTGTAGTCAGAAGGTACTGTTGTAAATAGGGCGAACTAGCCATTCTAATCGGCTTATCAGAGATATTAGTTATTTCCAAAAAAAGCGGAACTCGCTCACCGACTATAAATTCCTGTTTTGGTGATGTTAATTTCAACATGACTTCCATAAGTTTCAAACTGCTGTCGCTCTCTTGTGCTATCTCTGCATGAATGACAGAAGCAAATATCAAGACAAGCAAGCTTACAAGAAGTGTTCTTCTCATTTTTTCTCCTTAGGCCCTAACGTGAAATAAGCTGGCAGCCAATTATCGCCTAACGGGGCGGGTCGGCGAAGCCCCGACGGAGTCGGGGTTTGGGCGTAGCCGTTGACCCAGAGATAGGCGGCGTCGCTACGCTTTATGAATGCCATTTTATACATTGATAACCTTTACTTTATAAGGCTACGCCCTTTTTAGGTCGCCATCAGGCGACCTGCCGACCCGCCCCGATAAGGCGGTCGAGCGTAGCGATGACCGCCTTATCTTGTTCACAAGCGAAATAAGTTCGTTTATCCCCCCAAAATTGGGGTTGTAGACGAACCTGTTTCGTTTATCCCGATTCTGGCTGAGATGCCAGAAATCCCATCTACTGACAGTTTCTGTCAATTACCACCTCCTTCCGTGAGTTTTAAACTGTCCAATGGATTAAGAATTTTCCCCAAGCTTTTACGGTCTTATAGCTGTATTTTCTTGAGAGGAGTTCTCTTCTGAGGTCTTCAAATCCCCCCTTGCCCCCCTTTTCTAAAGGGGGGATTATAAGTGGTTGTTTTGTTAAAGGGGGGATTATTTTTATAGATTTTTGAGATTGCTTCGGGACTTCGTCCCTCGCAATGACAGGCGAAGAATCTTTGCTCTTTGCAATTATACGTGTGGGGAGTTTAGTTTGCAATACAGGGTCTATCATACAGGGTCTATCTGAATTTCTTCGCCTTCAAAGACCTCCAAAATCTGCTCAAGTTTTCCGTCTGAATCAGGAAAGCTCCAGTGTTTTTCCGCAGGATGCCATTTGCGACCTTCGATGGTCTTGATCTTATCAACGAGCTTGGGGTCGTATTGGAAGGAAACGATTATTCTTCCGTAATCATTTTTGCTGACTGTTACTACCCCATTAATAATACCTCTTAAAGGAAAGATGAGGATTTAATGGCTTAATTATTGATTAAAATATCAGCATTGTCAATAGCAATTTGGCATATATTTATCAGGGTTTATAGAGAAGAAAAATCAACCTATAATGCCCAGAGGGAAAATCATGGAAGATATAAGAAAAGGTTTGGGTAAAAGAATAAGGGCGTAAAAAATCCCTTCGGATTTTAATAGAACCTTCTCAAAGGTTTAGCTCAGAAATATTACAAAGTTAGGTTTTAAACTTAAAATACTTCAGAAAGATCATGTGAAGACTCAGAGAATCAGGTTTTAACAATGCATAGATAGATTTAAAGGGTGCTACTATTGCAAGATTAATTTTTCTATCTCATACAATATTTCTTTCAGTGAAGGCTCTTTTGATGCTATTACCTTCTTATTCCCCTCGTGTTTGTGATGTGGAAATGTCTCAATATCTCTAAAATGTGGAGCCATATCATATCTGAAAATCATTACACTGTTATCATCTTCATGATGGTATGAATATTTATACTTTTCAACCTTTTCGCTAACATCCACAAATTCCATGAAATACAGGGTAGAATTATCTATAAACCTGATAGACCCCTCTATGAAACCAATATGAAGTGAACGCTTGTCTTTGACAAGATTATAGCTGTGAATAAATGGGCATGAGTTAATATCATGTTCAATCTCGCCGAAATACTGCTCAATCAGCAAACCTTAGCCTCAGATAGTTCTTTGAGATTCCTTTGAAGTTTCTTTAGTGTCTCAAACTCACCTGCCCACCTGATATATTCAATATTGTCTCCAATCTCTCCAGTAGAATATCTCTCATAAAATGTACTGCTATCCATTTTATATCTTTCTTCCAGTTTTTGAAGATTTTCCTGAGTCTTTTTAAGCCCGATGGTAAGTATTTTTATTTCATTCTCCAGGGCACCTTTTACAAGTGTCTTTAACTCCCCAGGTCCTTCAGGTTTTATGATTATCTTAGGCATAACTGTTCTCCTTTTTGTTTTTAGTATACCACATCTATTTGCAAGGGAAGCACATGCAATTTCCCGCAGAAAATATCCTGATCTGGAAATCTTTTTTGATGTTTACGCGATAAATAAGATAGAATGAATACCAATCATGAAATCCATGCCAATGGACAAAAAGAGAAATAGTATGTTTTCTCAGGAAGAACTCAATCGCTATAACCGCCAGATGCTGATGGAGGGATGGGGATTAGAAACACAGGGAAAGCTAAAACAGTCCACGGTCTTTATTGCAGGTGCAGGCGGGCTTGGCTCACCTGTTTCCATATACCTTGCAGTTGCAGGCATCGGCAATATCAGGATATGCGATTTTGATTCGATAGAACAGAGCAACCTCAACAGACAGATACTTCATAATCCTGACCGTATAGGTACGGAAAAGGCGCTATCTGCTCAAAAAACACTCAAAGAGATTAATCCGGATATCCAAGTATCTGCAATTATTGATAAGATTGTGAGTGAAAATGTTGATACCATCATCGGGAACTCAGACATCATTGTTGACTGTATGGATAATTTCCCAACGAGGTATATCTTGAATGAGGCTGCGATAAGGAAGGGAATTCCTCTTGTTTTTGGAAGTATATGGGGGATGGAAGGAAGGATGAGTTTTATAAAACCTCCTGAGACACCATGCCTTCAATGCATATATCCAGAGGCTCCGCCATCAGAGACATTCCCGGTTGTTGGAGCAACCCCAGGGGTTATCGGATCTCTTCAGGCACTTGAGGTCATAAAGTATCTTACAGGCATTGGAGATAATATGAAGGGGAAAATCATGGTCTGGGATGGACTGAAGGGAGAATTCAAAAACTATAAGGCGTACAAAGACCCTGCATGTCCTGTTTGCAGCGGTTTGAAAAAATAAAAGTTCAAATACTTTTTATTTTGGCATTTGAAATTTATTTTCGATGTCCCGGATTGTTTGCATAAACAATAACCTCTGTGGTTGTTATGGGCTTTTTCTTGATGAGATAGCCATACCACTGAATGGCTGAATCAATGAGGATAACCACTGACAGAACAAGCATTGTCCCCATCAGGAACGTATTTAATTGAAACACAAAAGGATGAGGGGATGTTGATGCCTTCAGGGAAAAGGTTTTCATAAGCTTCAGTGATGCCGTAAAGGTTGTAGTTGCCATAAAAAGCATGGGGACGAATGTTATCCATACATATTTAGCTTTACCCATCTTTATGATCAGGGTTGTTCCAATACAGAGGGCAAGCATACCAAGGAGCTGATTGGCTGTTCCAAACATAGGCCAGATTGTAGATATGGAACCGGTATAGATGAAGTACCCCCATGCGAAGACAACGATTAAGCTTGCTACGATGTTTCCGGCAAGGGACCTGAGATCCCCGAATGGTTTATAGACATAGCCTCCTATCTCCTGAACCACATATCGGGCAACCCTTGTTCCTGCATCAATGGTAGTAAGGATAAAGAGGGCTTCAAACATGAGGGCAAACTGATACCAGTATGCCATGAGATTCTTTAACAATGGTATGGATGAGAATATGTATGACATACCAACTGCTAATGATACAGCACCTCCTGGTCTTCCTGCCAGATCAACACCAACCATGGATGACAGTTTATTAATCTCTTGAACAGGAAATCCAAGTGATGCAAGTTCTGAGAAGGAAAGCTTCGTATTGATAGCAAAGTAATCCCCCGGGATTAACACCGCTGCTGCTATCAATGCCATTACTGCTACAAATCCTTCTACAAGCATCGCTCCGTATCCTATAGGTAATGCATAACTCTCTTTTTCTATCATCTTAGAAGTGGTCCCTGAGGAAATGAGTGAATGAAATCCTGATATTGCACCACAGGCGATGGTTATAAAAACAAAAGGGAAAAGTGTTCCAGGTATTATAGGCCCGCCGCCATGAATAAATCTTGTAACCGGGGGCATATTGAGATTAGGTGATACGTACAG
>VGWY01000200.1 GCA_016873575.1 Nitrospira sp.
CCTGAATATCCCGAATATTCTTCGATCATTTCCAACAGGCTTCAAGTTTGGATCCTTGAATGCTCCTCCAATACTATGCTCAGTATCCACGGTAATGAAGATATTAACCTTTGACATTGTTGATTAAGACTTTTCCAGTAAAGGGATCAAAATTGTTTTTATATATTCCCATGAATACTTCTTACATTCTTCCATGGCATTTTTCGTTATCGTCAAAGCAAGTTCAGGATCATACAATAATTGAATAATATTATCGGCTAAAGCTTCACAGTCGTTCAAATCTACCAGCAACCCTGTTTTCCTATCCTGAACGATATACAGGATACCGCCAGCGTTGGTTGAAACAACCGGTAATCCACTTGCAAATGCCTCGAGAATCGTACCCGGCAAATTATCTACATTGGAGGCATTCACATAAATATCATACTGATCATAAAGATTTTGAATTTTTGCATGTTCAACTATTCCATAAAACTTGATACTGTTATGTAAACCAAGCTCTGCAGCTAACTGTTCTAACTCTCGGCGCTCACTCCCCTCACCTACAATACCGAGCGTGCTTTCCGGAAAGCGATTATGAACCTTATGAAACGCCCTAATGATACAGGCCACATTATAAATCTTTTCAAGGTTGCGCGTTGTGAGTAGCTTTGGCCGGAGAGGATTTCTTTCACGGAACTTGAATTGATGGAGATCAGCAATATTCGGAACAATGACAGCATCTATATCAAAGGCATTTTTAAAAACTTCCCGTAAAAAACCTGAGGGGACTGAAACGGTGTCAACCTTTTTTATAATTGGTTTCAGAAGAATACCGTATCTTTGAAAAAATCTCTCGGCCTCTCCTCCTCTCGCACTTAAGATGACCCTTTTCCCGTGTATCTTGATTAAGATCAAGGCAGGGTAAGTTACCCAGAAAAAAAAATTGAAAAACCCTGTTAAAAAGTAAACGACTTCAACCCGTGGTAGTTCCTTGTGGAGATTATATAAAAAGAAAAAATTCCTCAGGAATGTCCGGAGTCCCTTTATTTTCAAAATAAAACGAAAATTATCGGGTACATCGGCATTCGTTTTGACTGTAACTACTTCAAAACCGCTTTCATCAAGAAGAGCTGCTATTTTTTGAGCCTGAATGGCCATACCACCATAAGGGGGTGGAAGTGGTGAGACTATGCAGATTTTTTTACGAGTACTTCCCAATTTTTAAAATGCAGGGGAAATGAAGTTAAAGAGGTGTAATCTCCACATGACATGGACCTGATGTAGTAAAGGAAAGGGTTCCCTCTTTGGAGGCAGTTAATTTTTGTTTGTTCGATTCACGAGATCCTTTGATAACGGTAATCAAATAGGATTTCTCAGGCTTCACATCTAAAAGAAGATTTGTTGTTTTAGCCTTATTTTTTACAGAATATTCTACTTTTTTATCAACAGTACCTCTATCCCTGAATAAGACTACCCAGTTATCAATACTCAATCCCTTCATGATATTGTCGGTAGTTATCATACCTTCAGCAATAGGTGGCTTTGCTGTATCCCGGTCACACGGATACAGCAGATGTAAGAAAGTATTAAACTTTTCTTTCTTTTTGGGGAATACCTCAATCCGCCAGTTACCCGGATCAATGTGCGACCCGTCCTGAAATATTCTTATGAGCGAGCGTACGGGTGGAAAATAGTTTTTTCCATTGACCCAGAAACGATGTGAAGGGCTTGTAACAGAAAAATAGAATCTGTCACCCTTTTGGGGAGTGCCGTCCCAGTTCTCGATCGGGATAAAAATAGATTGGCTATTTGAAATAAATATTCTATCTTTTTGAGTCTTGTAAGACCCTATTCCATCTTCTCCTGTAAGAGAACCTTTTATTTTAAAATGTTCTGCATCAACAAATTCAATAACCCAATCTTCTTTTTGAGCACTATCAGAAGCAATCGAAGGACTTATCCGTTCATATTTTCCGTGAATGGTTGTCCTCAAAACTGCATTTCCTTTGTTTGATGGGTCATGTTTTACCGGTGACACAGTAGCACTGCCTCCTACCTTTCTTATTAAATAATCCTCCTGAAATAACGTCTGGAAATAAAGGGTACCCCCTTTATTATCTATTCTGACCATACCACTTTTATATACTTCCCGATGCCATGGATATTCAACCTCCACAGGTTTTTCTTCAAACTGGGGTTCTCCAATTGAATGAAGGAGCCATTTTTTTTCATATTTGGCATTCAGGGCATTTACACGATCAAATATGATTAAATATTTTTTGTCTATGAAGACAAGCTGCCGTGTAAAAAGATCAATCTTGGGTTTATTCCCTGGATAGTTAAAAACAGGATTATTGTATGCCATAGTGGCATCACCGTAAACATATGAGTACCGGTCAGTAACTTCAAATGCTTTAATGTCCCCTGTCTCAAAATGGTGTTCATTATTTTTCCGGTAAAGATATTCATCAAAAGTAAAACAGGTTTCAGCACTTTCATATTTTGGTATCTGATAACATGACCTCTGGCCACCATATTCATTGAAATATCCATTATCCGTTTTGATATTTCCACGTTTTGCTGCCCGCAGGGGAACCCATGTTTTTTCTTCAGGCTGTATGACAAGAATTGTGTTAGAACTTATTGTAGGCCGATAATAATTAAGCATATAAGGACCAAAATATTCACCTGAATAAATACCACTTTGGATTGCCAAACGCCCCTTGTGGTATATGGTGAAAGAATTCTGATTATGGAATTGATGAGACCAAAAGTAATCACCACATTTAAATTCTATAATGGTATCCCCATCTCCCCAGCCACTTCTCATTTGAACATAACCAAGACCTTTTCGACCCCACAGCTTTGTCAAGGGAAGGTCATATTCATGAATATCTTTTTTTCTGTCCTCTGGTGAAAGAAAAAGAAACTGATCGATACCTAATCTCCATCCCCATTCATTTCGCCATTGCAAATTCTTTGCTCCATTAACATCTTTATACGCCCCAATTAAAAGTAAAAGTATATTTGTCCCTCCGCGTTGATCTGGTGCATAATTAAACCCTGTGCTTTCAACAGGAGTTTTGTCGGGATACATTGTATAAATTAGATAGTCAAGATGATTTCTTACCCAACCACCTTGTTCTTTTTCAATAATCTCAAAGAGATTTTCAGATGTAGCACTCGACCACATTGCAATAAATCTGAAAAGATTTGCCACGCCCTGTCCATAATATGCCCAACCCCCTTGCCATGCACCGTCATTTAGTGTCCAGCCAGGAAACATATTCTTTCTCATATATCCTCCAGCCATGGCAATATATTTTTTTGCTTCTTCTCTATGGCCATAGAGCGCCAAACCGGCTGCTGCAATATCAACAGGAGGACGGTAGCCAAAATGGCTCCACATATCTGAATATTCCTGTCCCATTTCTATAGCTTTTTTGGTCCAACGTATCATTTTGTCTTCAATAGCTTTCTTATCAGAAGATGAAAAATTCGGGCTGTTGAACAACCAATCATAAAGTATTGCTAAATCAACCAAATTCCCAGGCCAATATCCCTCATCTTTTTTCATACTTGCAACTATTGGTGGAATAAGTGTTTCATCTCCAGTCAATAGATATCTAAAGGCCCATTCTTTTCCTGGTTTTGGATTCCAATGGTTTCCTTTTAGATAGCTCTTAAAAGGTTCCTCATGAGCATAGATTCTTAATTCATATAAACTTGGACCATGTTTCCATGGCTTTTCTCTCAGAAACAGGCGAGGATGAGTTGAAACAATTGCAGGAATCTGATTTTCTGATAATGTTTCCTGTTCATATGTTGAACTAAATTTTGCAGTTGTCTGTGACCCTGTAGAACAGAATATCCCTGTCAGGAAAATAAGGGTGATAATTATAGAGAACGTGAGCTTTTTAAGAAAACTATTAAAAATTTTCATATTATTTATCCGCTATAAATTAAATGCCTTGAATCGTGTCAATTTCATTCTCTACAGCCCTCTTTAAAAATACAGGATACATTAACAACCAATAAGATTCTTCTATATAGGTTTGCGTGAGAAACATTCCTGAAACCAAATAAATAATTAAGGCTATTTTCAATCCATAGATATGCCATAAAAAATCATTTTTGTTTGGCAGAATCCTCACTTGCTTTTTTAATGATAATAATATATAAAATGCATTACCAATTAAGAGTAAAAGAACTAATGCACCCTGTATTCCTAACTCTGCTAAACATTTCAATAAAGTATTATGGGTATCCCGGCCGGTCATATCGGGATTATATTTCCCTATATAAGTTTTGAAATTCCCCTCTCCTATACCAAATGGATGTTCTGATGTCATAGATAAAGCAGCTTGCCACGCAAATAGCCTTCCCTGGCCTGAGGTATCTATTTCAGAAATATCAAATGTAATATTTTCTATTCTGCTCCAGAATCCAGGGTCTATGAGAGTAAAAGTCCCCACAAGAGCGATAATCATTACTAAG
>VGWY01000201.1 GCA_016873575.1 Nitrospira sp.
CGCTTCCAAGCATCTGTATTTCTTCAAATGCAGGGGGCATGATAGATACCTTCTTTTCATCCTTTACCATTCCTTCTAACCCATCTGCATAAGCCCTCTGCAGTGATTCAACATCAGTACCTCTTCCCTTCACCGAAGTGACAGCCTTCCGTTCATAATCTTCGTCTATCTCATCCATGAGAAACGTTTCATCAACAACATACTGAATATTCTGAAAGTCTTTTTCCCAGAGGAGAGTAACCATATCGTCTTCTGACATTTCATCCATTTCACGGTCAAAATCTACGACGATAACCTTCAAAAATTCCTCGAGTTCTTCTTGAAGCAGCTCTTTCTTGAATGTAATTTCCCTGATACCGTCTTTGAATAAAAAGAGTGCTATGTTATCTTCTTTTCCAGGGTTGTAGTATACCTGTTCTGAATCGTATACGATAGTATTCTGGCCTATCTTTAAGGTAAGCTCGTCCTGATAATCGAAAAAACTCTTGAATCGTGTATATAAATCCTCTAATGTCTTCACATAGATGGGATTGCCCTGGGGATACATCCTGAGTGTCTTTTTGGCTTTTATGAGTTTCTGAAGAAGCTCTTTTACAACCTTTATGTCCTTGTCTTCTGTGAGTTCCATATATGAAACTTACCACAGCACTGGAAAAGTGTCAAACCTTATATGAGAGTTATTCGTCTCTCTCTGGCAAACCCTTTGATTATTATTGATGCGGAGTGGATTCTATGGAGTCTTGTGTTCCTCAATCGTATTGCTTTTGTGTCATTGTAGGGGAACTTTTCTCTTCTGATTTCAGCCTGTGTTTTCATGATTTCATGATAGATTCCCTTCAGAGCATCATTGTCAAGTGATTTCAGAAATATAGGATTCACCGTCACATACCCATCGGCTATGTCATAGGTAATTGCCTTAAAACTTTTTCCCCTGACAGCAGACATTATTCAGCTTTCTGTCGTATCAAGAAGATTCTTGATAAGAATATACCTACTTCATACAGGATTATCATTGGTACAGCCATAAGGGTCTGGTTAAAAATATCCGGAGTCGGAGTAAGAGCAGCAGCGACAATAAACGCTATTAAAACTGCATATTTTCTGTTTTTTGCCAGTGTTTTAGGGGTTACGAAACCCATTCTTGTTAAAAAAACGATAATGATTGGAAGTTCAAAAACAGCACCAAAGGCGAGTATGAACTTGAGACAGAAATCAACATACTGTCCGACAGAAAGCATGGGCATCATAAAATCACCAATCTTATAGGTAAGAAGAAATCCCATTGCAAACGGCAATACGATGAAAAAACAAAAAGAGGCCCCAACAAGGAAAAGGCCTGTTGCAACGGAAACAAACGGGACTACATATTTTTTCTCCTTGGAATGAAGACCAGGAGCTATAAAACTCCAAAACTGTTGAAATATTACAGGCAGGGAAAGTATCAGTGAAGCAACAAAGGCAACCTTCATATTCATCCAGAATCCTTCAGCAGGTCCGAGAAATACGAGTTTTGTATTATGGAGTTTATCCTGTGGAATAAAATGCATATACATATCTCTCACGGAAAAATCTAACGAATATCTGAGGGGGAACATAATAAATTGCAAGATATATTCGGAATAATTGAATGCAACTACAAAAATGACAGACAAAGCGATAAGTGATACAACAATCTTTTTCCTCAGATCACCGAGATGTTCAAAAAAGGACATTAACTTAGGATCTGCCATTGTGAGCCTCCGCTTTCAGATGCATTCGAATTCTCAATCTCAACATTCAAAGAGATTTTATTGCGTGCATGCTGACTATCATTTATTCTTTTATCTTTTTAACCTCTGTCTCCACCTGCTCCTTAACATCCTGCAGCGACTGTTTTAATTCAGCAAGATCTTTGCTAATGCCACCTTTATCTCCAACCTTTACCGACTCTTTTATATCAGTAGTAGCCTCCTTCACCTCTGACTCCACATGCTCCTTTACATCCTGCAATGACTTCTTTAATTCACTGATTCCCTTGCCAAGTGCCTTGCCTAACTCAGGAAGCTTCTTCGGACCAACAACAAGGAGTGCAACAATAAATATCACTATCATCTCTTGCATGCCAATATCAAACATTTTCTTCCCTATTCCTCCTCATATATCTTCTTGATTGCCTTTTTTTTAGAGGGAGATGCGTATGTCACCGAGAATAGTATCCGGTACTCAGGTTTTCTGTTCTTGAGGTCAAACCCTATGCCAAAATTTGTGAATATCATATCTGTTGTCTGTATCCTGTAACCAACTCTTCCCTCAATTGAATCAAATTTGTCCGAATAATGACTTTTCCTCATAAAGAGTTCAGCCAGTATCTTAAAATTATGTGCTGCAGCAAAGTCAAAACCCGGGATAAGGATAATTTCATCTTCGAGCTTGCTATCCCCTGGTTTTTCGTAAAAGAGATTCGCATGTCCATTGAACGGACCTACCCTCTTACTGATAACGATTCCGGCACCATACCGTCCGTCGGTGCTAAACTCTTTGCGCCCTGATGAAAGAGAGCCATTCAGGATATATGCTACGGACGGCTTGTACTTACCTTCATCGAAAAATCTGTGCTTAATTCCAAGGGCAATATCTTCAAACCCATCTATTGAGTTCGCCCATTGAGATATATACGGGATGGTCATATTAAACTCAATAGTGTCAGTAATACCATATGCTGACTTTAAGAGAAATCTGTAGAAATCTGGACTCTTTGATATTTCAGCACCTGTAGTAAATGAAACCTTTCCTTTTAAAAGACTTTCGGCACTGAAAGCAGAAAAGGCTCCATAGGGAGAACCGGGCTGGAGACCGGTTATATCAAAACCATGTACATTTTCACTTATAGACAGGAACAATAAAACAAGGAGTAGAAAGCATTTTCTCATTGTTAAACATAACAGAAAAAACTTAAGACTGTCAATTACACTTCAGCCTTCAAAGTGAAGCTCCCCGACTAAAAGTCGGGGCTTCCATGTAAGGAAAATGTTTTCATAAAGCTGGCTTTCATCTCCGACTGAAAGTCAGAGCTTTCAGCCAGCATTCATGTAACTATTCAGTGAAGGGTAGAATTTTGTAGCCGCAGGCTTTAGCCTGCGTTAATGGCGCAACCTGAAGGTTGCAGCTACCACCTGCATAAAGTGTTACCCTTTAGAGAGAACCCGACACCTTAACTGGCATCCTTGACATAGGCAAAAGAGTTGTGTATAAATAGAAATGATTTCTATTTAATATATTACACAGAAGAGCCTGTTGCACAAATACGTATTTTGTCACCCTGAACTCGTTTCAGGGTCTCATAACATGTTGATTTTTTAGATGCTGAAATAAATTCAGCATGACAGAATGCCTGATCTTGCCATTTGTGCAAAAGAATCTGACAGTATCATTATGGACAACTTTCCTTTCAGTTTGAGAACTTTGAATTTAAAGGTTACCCCGAAACGGCTGGCTATTCTCGCTATCCTCATGGAAGAAACTGTGTATTTAAGTCCCGAGGAAATATGGGGAAAAATGAAAAGACGATTTAAGAGAATCGGCCTTCCAACTGTTTACAGGAATTTAGAGGAACTTTCAGAAGGAAACATCATATCAAAGGTAAATCATCCAAACCGCAAACTCTATTATTATCTTTGCAAGAATCAGTCTCATCACCACCATTTCATCTGTCTTTCATGCCGAAAGGTGGAAGATATAAATTTTTGTGCTGCCAAAAAGATCAATAAAGAAGTAAAGACAAAGTTAAAGGGTAAGGTCATTTCACACATTTTACAGGTTAATGGTCTTTGTAAGACCTGTTCGAAAAAAAGTGACATATGAAATCTATACCTCTAATGATATCTATTTCACCTGATAATCCCCCCTCCCCCCCTTTACTAAAGGGGGGCAAGGGGGGATTATTTTCATTGTTTTTTTTGTCGCTGTGTAGCATATGTGTTTTATTATCTTTAACATTGTTCTCATGCCAGAAAAAGGATGAAAAGGTTATGGATAATAAGAAACTCAAGGTTGTAGCAAGCCTGTTCCCCCTGTATGATTTCGCCAAAAATGTCGGCGGGCAAAAAGTAGATGTCATCCTGCTCCTTCCGCCGGGGACTGAACCCCATGGTTTTGAACCAAGGCCGGGAGACATCACAAAAATACACAAGGCAGATCTTTTTGTTTATACAGGAAGGCATATGGAACCATGGGTCGAAGATATTCTCAATGGAATCAATAGGAAAAATCTTATAGTAATAGATACAAGTAAAGATATTCAACTCGCAGAGGGATATATGAACCATGATTCTAAACATGGATTCGATCCACATGTATGGCTTGACCTTTCCAATGCCCAGAAAATGGTTGATACCATCCGCGATGGATTTATTACAAAGGATCCTGCACATAAGGATCATTATTCTCAAAATGCGGGGGGATATAAAACACGCTTATATGAGCTCGATAAGCGATTCAGT
>VGWY01000202.1 GCA_016873575.1 Nitrospira sp.
AAAATCCCTCCTCACCTCCCTTTGCTAAAGGGAGGCAATGTACCCCTCTTTGGCAAAGAGGGGCAAGGGGAGATTTTTCAATAATGATGCCTTACTTATGCACTTCTTAGTAACTATAGTGAGACTTTTCCAATAGTCTCTTACCTAAAACAAAAAGAATGACGCACCTATTACTATAAATAAAACTCCAGCAGCTTTTGTTATTACCTTCGTATTTACCTTCTTTGCAATAAAATTACCTAAATAGATTGCCATGACAGAGAGAATAGTGAGCGCTACCATGGTCCCTATGAGAACCATCAGGGGATTGTATTTGGTTGCAAATAGCCCTGAGGCAATCTGAGTCTTATCTCCCCACTCCGACAAGAAGATTAACACAAATCCAGAGAGAAATGAATTTTTATTATATAACTTACATCCACCTCCTTCTTTGGTCCTTAATATCAATATCCCAAAGATTATGAAGATGATCCCGGCAGTGGTTCTTAACAAATTATTGGGGATATTCTTTGTAATCCACGAACCTATTACAATTGCAATACCATCAACTATCAAAAAGGCGAGCATAACTCCAAGTAATATTTGTAAAGGCTTTTTCATCCTTGAGGCTAAAAGGAGAATACATAACTGGGTTTTATCACCCAACTCTGCTAATCCAATCGCTGTGAATGGGACTAATATATCTGCTATCATAGAAACCGATTACCCCCTCTTTTTAATTTTAACCAAATGTTCCACGTGGAACATCTCCCCTAAACCTCCCTCAACTTTTCCCTGATCCAGCGGAAAACCTCGTCGTACGATGGTGGTGTTACTAAAAATACCTCAATATCTTTTGGGAATTGAAGCCTTGCCCTTTCATCATCTTTCATTATTAATAGCCCTGCTTCTGCCTCTGAAAGGTTATTTTGTATTACATCAAGGATATGTTCAAATCTTTTGTTTGAAATCTCCGTATAAAACTCAAGGACCTTTCTAAATACCTCTTTTGTGGCTACAATTCTTAGACAATTGGTCCAGTCTATATAAACACCAAAAATTTCCTTATTTTCCAATGGGAAAATGGTACTCCCCTCCTCCATCTTCTTTTTGATTAACTGCAGGGCTCGGTCATTTATCCTGGCCAGAACATCAAGTGCCTTTTCTCCTTCATCATAAATAATCTCACAGAATATTTTCTTAATCTTCCCTGCGATCTCAAGCCTTTCTAAATATTTGTCTACTTCGTCCCAATATCTATGAAAAAGTTCTTTATAGTCTTCCGGAGCATTTTCAATGGGGTAGATATTTGGAACACAATAGAGTTTTCTTTTACCAGCAAAACTCTCTGCCGCAGGCCTCTCTATCTGTCCTAACTCTGTCATATAATCTTCCCTCCCTTCTGAAAGGTAAGTATTGTCAAAAATTAACCACAGAGAACGCAGAGAAAGCATAGAATATCAATAAAGGATATTCTTTTGGAGGAAATTTTACCACTGAGTGGGTAGCCGCAGGCTTTAGCCTGCGTGATTTAAACAATCCCATTTAAAACATCCTCCATTTTACATCCAATAGAACCTTTAAATGGATACTCCTGCCAAGATGATACCAAACCTTTCCTTACTGGGTTATCAAGTATATATTTTATCTGTGTCGTTATATCCTCATGTTTCCTTATTACATGGTCATAAAAATCTTTCTGCCACCTGATTCCAGATTTATTCGAAGACATCCAGAAACCTGTCTTTTGCTTGTAATTTATTATTGCCTTCCATATGAGGCTCTTGCAAAAGTCATAAAAGAGTGCTATATGTCATGCTGAATTTATTTCAGCATCTAATAAAATCAATAGGGAGACCCTGAAACTCGATGCGAGTCTCGGAATCGAGTCGTACCGACTTCGCTGAGAGTCGCTACGACAAGTTCAGGGTGACAAAAAGGGACTTTTGCAAGAGCCTCATATGTTAGAATCGCTCCGTGTCCCTGTAAGTATTAAATGCTGATGATCAGGCATAAAACAATAAACTGGAACAATACAGCCTGTCGCTGTTACAACCGAAGTAAGAATACCTGTAAAAATGCTTACCATTTCAGGCTCTCGCAGGCTAAAGCCTGCGGCTACATTATCTCCACACAATTTCCAGAAGTTAAAGATATTATATAAACAAGGAGCACAGAGAATATAGAGAAAAAGGGCTGTTGCAATGAAGCAACGAAAAACAGAGATCTTTAACCCTCATGAGCCTTCAGCTCACAAAGGGACATGAAAATAATAACACCCTCCCCATGCCCCTCCCATCGAGGGAGGGGAGAGAAGAGAGACAATTCCCTCTCCACTGGCGGGAGAAGGATAGGGTGAGGGTGTATTTTCGGGACAAGGTTTTTGAATCGACTGGCTTTACTTCTTTTCCCCTTTTCCTGCCTTCTCACGTAATTCTGCTGCCTTTTCTTTTATCTCTGTCAGATCTCTCTGCATCTCACTCCAGCCATACCATAATGCATAGTCAGGATTAGCATGAAATGTTCCCTGGAATGTCCTCATCCGATGCTCGAGAAACATCAAAAACAGCTTCTGTTCAATTACCGTAGGCGCATCATGAAATGTAAGGAGATCAGGGAAAGAATAGGCATAATTCTTCGGTTTTTTCAGTATGCCATCCTTGTATAAAGCAGCAACAGTATGTATACCCTCAGCCATCAGACGATCAGCTTCCTTAATCATCCGGTCACCTTTTTCTAATTCAGCCTTGGCAAAATTGACAGAATGACACTGGTTACAGGTATGAATCATTTCGTCGCGTTCCTTTTGCCAGGCTTCCTGTGTTAATCTGGCGAGATTTGCAGCCTTCACTACATCAAGCCGTGCTGTTGGTTTCCCTTCGGGATCAAGAACTCCAAGCCCCTGGAGAATGGTTGCACGGTCTGCTGCCCACTGCTTGTCCTCTGGCATTGGTAGTCGCACAGCCAAAAATCCCCATGCTGTAAGAACCCCGTGGTTGCCTTCTTGCATATGGCAGGTTTGACAGGTTGGCGCTGCGGTAGTTTCAGGAAGGGTTTTATTTTGTTTCAGCAAAAATCTTACACCGTGTTTGGAAGATGAATACATCTCCCATTGCGGATGGTCAAAACCCATATGGCAGGTCTGGCATGCCTGTGGCTGTTTTGCCTCCTGAACTGAGAAGGTGTGCCGGGTATGGCAAGCATCGCATGAAGCGACACCAAAACCTGCTCCACCCTTTCTCAATTCCTTGATCTCTGCCTCAGTCTTTAGTCCTATTTTGTGGCAACCTCCGCAGCCTTTCATACCATCCATGAGAGCCATAGGTTGCCAGTGGGCTGTTGGCATGGCATTCATAGAAGCCCATGCCACAGAATGCTTTCCAGACTTGTATTGCTGTGCCTGTGTTGCATGACAGGCTGCGCATGTTTCGGGAGTTGGTATCTGGACGTTCGCTACATCCTTATCTGATGTGTGTTTGGTCCCATGACAAATAGAGCAATAAATTCCGCTCTTGCTGTGCTTACTCAGTTGCCAGTCCGAGACGATATTCGGGGTGGTCTTCTTATGGCAGTCCGCACATTCCTGTGCTGAGACACCTTGAGCAAAAAGAATGCCCCATAAAGCTAAGATAGTTAGGTAGGTGATAATGTTGTTGCTTCTCATGATATTTACCTCCTTTAAGATGATTTAACCTGAATTGAGCGATTTTAAAACCACAGAGAACACAGAGAGAGACTTGAAATTTTTTAAAACCCACATAATTCCTTGTATTTCTTTGTGTTCTCATATATTGAATTTGTAAAATGATATTTTATTGTCCTCACTCAATGAGTGCACAGAGAAATTTCTTTTTCTCTTATATTTATCAGTGCCTTTCTCTGTGTCCTCTGTGGTGAATCGCCTTTTTTAGGGCTAAATAAATTTTGGCTTACTATTATTATATCATGATTCTTTTTTGTTCTTTTTACTCTCTTTCGAACCTCTCGAAACTGTGCGCGAACCCTCCCGTCAGAAACAGCCATTACGATGGATAGCACGGTTCCAATCTCTTCATCTGTAATACCTTTAAATCATATATCCGCTTATAACAATATGTCTGTCGCTAACAACTTGCACCGATAGATAAGCTAATCCAGCCACTTTTAACTGCTCAACTATCTCCTCAACCTCAAATGCAGCAAGCAGTGAATTATAGAAATCCTGTTTCAATATGTCAGGCTCTTTACCAGAATATTTTTCAACTATTGCCCGAGCTTCATCAGGTGATTCCGGTCTTTTTAAATCCTTTATAAAAATAGGTGCTCCGGAGAATGCATAAAGCTTCACTATGTCCCATAGGACATGGGGATTGGAAAGGTGATGCAAGAGACTGTTACTTATAATAACGTCGTATTTCTCTCGTGGAAGCTTTGCTTCAGGCAATATGCCTTGAATCAATTCAATACGATTATGAATGTCAATGCTC
>VGWY01000203.1 GCA_016873575.1 Nitrospira sp.
CAGGATAATGGACATCTTCTCAGGATGAGTTCTATAATTTAACACAGAAAAAAGGTGGGGAATAAACCTGAAACTGTGTGGGGAATAAAATTGAAACTCGAGATTATCAATCTGAATTTACAAAAGATTCTTCAATACATCATATATCGGTTCTCTTTTTTATAAAAAATGTTCCATAACATTATGTTTAAACCTAAGAAATGACTAAAAGGAAATAAATGAAATTTTCCGTAAAACTTACAGTATTTTTCTCAGCAATTATGCTGATTATTGGTGCAATTACTTCTTATGTTAAGACAGCGGACAAGCGGGACAGACAAGGGGACAGACAAGCGGGGTCAGGTCTTGCAATATCACTTTCTGCTGTCCGCAGTTATTCGTTTTACTTTTCTGAGATGTTATATTGCAAGACCTGACCCCATTCTTTCATCAGTCTATTTATCTATTTATGTCCTTTATATATATACTTTTGTGTGGTACTTGATTTTCCAAAACAAAATTCTTTCCTCTCACATTTATCACAAAAAAAAGGAAGCCAAAAGTCCTGAAACCATTTTTTATATTTGCTTGTATCTGATAAAAAATATTCCTTATGTAATGTTCTCCATATATCTTCACATATTTTTGGTGTTAAAATATTACTACGAATATATGAAGTGTTAGAGGGAACTTGTACTTGTTTAACATTAGCTTTTTTGTCTATAAAATATTTCCTCCTATCAACAATTTTGATTATATTCTCTTCATTATTTATTGGTAAAATTTTTATTTTAAGCCTTACTCCCATTGGTGATTTAATATGGAATAATTGTTGTTCGCCATCATAATCTCCCCACCAACAATCTGTATCTGGTTGTCCATAATACTTTTTACGGAATTTCCTTTTCTCTTTAATGGTCATATTATTAAATTCATCCGAAAAGAAAGGATTACCTATCCCAAATACTTTAGCAATACCACCTACTGTAGCTGTTACATGGTCTTCATTGTATTGACCACCAGATTTACCACATTTGCATAATCTCCATTCATCTACTACAAGTCTTTTAACGTCTTTACATTCTGGACAATATAATAGTTTCATCTATCTCATTATGTTCATATTTTCTTAAAAAGTATTGAACAAAGGAATCCCCCCAAAAAGCCTGCAAGAAAAAAATAGTGGTTTTGTGGTCAAAATACCACATATATAGCCTAAAAGAAAGTAATTCATTTGCTACAAAGTCCCCATGGTGATGTAGAAACAAAACCTATTTCGTTTTCATAATCCTTATACATTTGTGTTATCTCCTTTCTTTTTTCATGGGATTAACCCATATTTCTGTTTAATAACCTTTATCGCTTCCTCATCTGGTTTTCCATTTCATCCTTCATTTAGAAGCTTGTTCTTTTTCTTTGTCAAGACTTCCACTTGTACTTTGCACAATTATATCATGCATGAAAGACGTTTGATTCAGGAAGTTATTTTGCGGGTGACTTCCACCTACGAACAAACAAAATCTGCAAAACAAAAAAAGTGATGATTTACAAGAAAATCGTTTAATGCAGAGCGAGTGGGGAACGCGCGCGTCACGCGCCGCCTTTTGGCGCGACACTGTGGACGCGCATGTTGGAATCGTGTGATTAATGATTTGTTGAGCACGATCATGCGATAACAATACCAGCGCCACAATCTTTTATCGTGCAGCCGGTCATCATCATGCCGCCCACATTCGTCTGGGTAGGAGTCGCATCAAATAGAAAACCGTCCGGCGTATAGAGATGTACTGTAACCTCCAACTCTGCACCTTGGACACCACGGCGTTTCACTGAGGCGATGAGTCGTCCGCTGTTCTTTTCAGTAACTGAATACTCGTCGTGGCCTGTCTTTATCTCGTAGTTGTTGGCATCGCCCTGAACCACAATACTCTTGCGGATTGTGGCAACACGTTTTTTCTGTGAATTAAAAATGTCAAAGTCGATGCCCAATATGCCATCGCTTTCGCTCCGGTAAATCCGAAAAAGCGGTTCACCCTTATAGACCACCAGATTTGGGGTGTTTATGTAGGTATTCCCGCCCAGCTTAACGGAGAATTTTGTTTCTATTTTCCACATATTAATCTCCTTTCTAATTACGCCCAACGCCCGCCTTGAGAGGTGCAAATGTAACGCGGCGGAATGAGCATCCTTCTCAAAGCTGATGTTAGATTGTGGCTGATGTATTACAGCTTAATTTCCTATTTTATTGGCTCCCATATAAGCTTACCTTTCTGCCCCGGATAAGCTGCTTTGTTGCTATTTCTCCACTGCAGCACGACTTCAATGTCTGAATTTATTTCCCTGGCAAGATGCAGGGCGTTACGCCAAGAATTATTTGAGTCTTCTCCCTGAATCGAAATTCCTATACCTGGATATTCACGATAGCCTTTTTCAGATAGCGAACCTTTTACAATGTTGGATTGTGTTGCTTTCCGAAGAGCTTCAAAATTTCCATAATAGCCTAATGCGCACTTGTGAGCGACATAAAGTAGTTGCATCCAATTCTCTACCCTTTCATTTCCAAACCGCCCTTCAAGAATCTTTGTGTGGGAAAGATTGCTTGGATTGTCGGGATTGAGAGTTTTGAACGAACCTTGAGATACAACATTTGTTGGGGTTGAATTCAGAGGAGAGACAACTGAAGTATGATTCTTCTCGTAAAATTCAAGTAATCTTTCAATGACGCTCCCTGGGGTATCGAATCCCCTTGCCATCGATTCCAAACGCTCATAAATTGATTCTGAAATCCTAATAACTTGACTCATAGCATCTACCTCCTTTTTTGCAATTATGTTACATTGTAACAAAGTGACGCTTTATTGTCAAGAAAATATTTGAAGACGGCTTATGACCTCAAAGCCATATCAAATAAATATACAATAGTAATTATAAGGGCCAATATTCTTATATAGAATTCTTTACAGATTTCCGGCTGTACTATATAACTTTCAGGTTCAACTTTCAGATGCGTTGTACAGGAAGGAGTTGAGGGTACAGCCTCTTATTTGGTTGCGCCGTGTAATGCTTCTGCCACCTTCTCAGACAGAAACATTTTCAAGAGTGACTGATAGGGCACGTCTCTCTTGTTGGCAAGAACTTTGAGATGTTCGATAAGAGATTCCGGAAGCCGAATCGAAATCGTCTTGGTAGATGGCTTTAAGTTCGGGAAATTGATACGTTTCGCCTTCGAATAATCAACATATTCAGTCGAATCCTGCGTTGCCCAGAACTCAACTTCCTCTGCTTCGCTCTTAAACTTGGGTATCTTCTTGAGTTTCCTCATATATCTTTCTCTCCTTCCGGTTCATGTCACGTGCCGAAATTATTCTTATCTTATTGCCCCTCAACGTAAAAACAATGAAAAGCAATCTACCAGCGTCTGTTTTGCCTAAGACAAAATATCTGTCCTCACTTGTCGAGTGCGGCTTATCCTTTTTGACAATGATCGGTCTGTTAAAAAAAATCTCTTCGCACTCGATATGAGATACGCGATGTCTCTCCCAGTTTTTCTTAATATTTCCTTCATCCCATTCGAAGTCTTCGGCAATAGATAATATATCAGTCCAATCTTTCATATAAGTATATATTCAATATATACAACAAAATGTACATTGTCAATTCTTTTTAATAGGATTTTTATCATTCATTTCAGGATATAACTCGCATAAGCCGTTGAAGTTGAAATGTTGCGGCTTTCAGGAAAGAAGGGAGAAGAAAAGGGGGGGGAGCCAACATTGTGACAACCACTCCTTACCCACAACATAATACACGAAGAGCATGCCGAAACCGGCAAGCCCTTCGCTATTTACTGGACGACAAGTTGATGGGAAAAAAGTGTCTAACTCGCACCAAGCGCTTTCGCCGCCTTGTTCACATCCTTGGGATTGACCCAGAGAATGGCAGCGTAGCGACCTGCGCCAGCCGATACAGCGTCAATGGCCGTAACGTTAATGTTCTTGGCAGCCAGTGTTTTGAGCAGGTCAGCCACAGCACCCTTCCGATCATCCCCCTGGGCTAAGAACCCGAACTTCTGAGGGCGGATCTTGATTTTTGCTACCTTAACAGCCTTCTTGAACACCGCTACATCCTCGGGAATAAAATCGAGTTGAGCCTTCCTACCGCTTGGGAACCCAGAGAATGCCAACAGGTTCACGTCTGCCTCTGCCAACGTCCCCAACACACGTGCCCCCTCACCCGGCTTATTCGGAACATCCATTGCAAAATACGCCACCTTCCTGATAATGTCCGCCATATCCGACACCTCCTGTCTCTTATGTTTAATGATTTCTAATTAAAGTTTATAAAATTCAGAGAAAAGTTACAACGCTTTAGTTCAGGAAGGACTAAATGGAGGT
>VGWY01000204.1 GCA_016873575.1 Nitrospira sp.
GAATAAGACGGTGGAGTAAATCTATCGATTACTGAGTCCATAAATCGCTCCTGATTCATCTGATTTTGTTGAAGTGTCCGATTTAACTCCAAATGATATTGTTTATTATTACGTTCCTGTTCAAGCACCGAACTCCAGTTATAGTCATTCCAGTCTGAATAATCTCGTAGATCACTGTCCTCATAATTATTCCAAGCTTCCCAATCCTCAGCAAATGTTGGATTTGTTCCTATCAAATTAGAAATAAGTATTAGAAGTATTATAATGCTTCTTTTCATCTTAACTCTCCTTCCCTCTGCCCGCGCTGAGCAGATAACGGCTGAGCGTATCTGAAGTTCCGAGCGAAGCGAGGAATTTGGGCGGAGGTGCGAAGCACCGAAGCCATATACGCTCTGTTAGGCGATGACGGGCAACCCTTCTTTAAATCTGCTACTTGTTCTGTCATAATGCCAGTGCCGTCTGTTATTGTCTTTATCAATTTCAGTTACAATAAGATACAATTCTCTTGAATCATCACATATATCATTATTCAATCGACTGACAGCTTCTCTATATGCGTTGTTCATGTGTTCTTCAAGGTCTCTTAAATATCTCTCTCCTTTTACCAATTCCCTTTTTCTAAATAGTATATTGAATGAGATTGACGCTTTAAATGGATTTTTCCTGTCTAACAGTTTAAGAAAATCATATACAATTTCTTCATGTGACCATCCATATTTCAATGAAAATTCTATTCCAATATCTGGTTTGTTATAATCACCAATTGCAAAATCAATAAATCCTGCTGTACCACTTGCATTTGGTTTATAGATACCATTCACCCGTCTATATCGACCAAAGGTTAAACTTGTTTGCTCTTTATACGTGGGCCATTCTGGGTGCAAGGTAATTGCTCTATTATCTCCAGTTAGGTTTAGCAAGTTATACTTTTCTTGCAATAAGTGGGAGAAGGAATGGTGTAAGTATCTTTCATTAAGCATCAAACCGCTGTATTTTATCGATTGTGCACTCTCTAAAATAGCGTTCAATACATCTGTCCTCAAATCATTCATCTTCATCCATCTCCATTTGCCCGTTTTCGCCTATCGTTTACAATAGCACCGAGTGCCATTTTGCTCCAGAATATGGGATGATAGTAGCACTTGGTGCGGATATTTTCATTCTGGCAGAATTGCCAGATTCCCTTTCCCTGTCAAAATTTGTCACTTATCACCCCCTTCATTGAGGTTTAATGTGTCTAAAGGACTCGTTATCTTTCCTAAACTTTTAGTGCTTACATGAGTATATATTTCAGTTGTCTTGCTGTGAGCATGGCCTAAAAGTTCCTGAATATAACGTAAATCTGTACCTCCTTCAAGGAGATGCGTAGCAAAGCTGTGTCTTAAAGTATGCACCGATACATCCTTCTTTATTCCAGCTTTGTCGCAGGCATTTCTGAAAATCTTATCCACAGACCTTATGGAAAGGTATCTCCCTTCCTTTGCTCCTTCAAACAGCCATTTTGCTGGCTTATATTTCCTCCAATATTCACGGAGAATATTCAGTGCCTTTTCAGATAGAAGTGTATATCTGTCTTTCCTCCCTTTTGATCCTCTAACATGAATTAGCATCCTTTTACTATCAATATCCTCCGGTTTTAATCTTACCACTTCTCCAACCCTTAATCCAGCGGAATAGACCAGCATTAAAATGGCTTTGTGCTTGATATTTTCTACAGATGAAAGAATTTTGGCAGCTTCTTCTTTGCTTAAAACTACAGGAAGTTTTTTGTCCTTGCGTGGTCGTTTAATCTCGTATAAAAATTTCTTCTTAAGCATTGTGCCATAGTAGAATTTCAAAGCATTGATAGCTTGGTTTAGTGTGGAGGTTGCGGCTTCTTTTTCTTCCACAAGATAAAGCAGGTAGTCTTTTATATCGTTGTCGTTGATGTCAGAGTAAATTTTATTAGTAAAGTTTAGAAAATCCCTGTTGTAATATAGATAGCCTTTGACTGTCTTGTAACTATATTTTCTTGAGACAAGCTCTCGTCTGAGATCTCCAAAATTGTGGAGAGATTGCTTCGGCCCTTCGACAGGCTCAGGATGCCTCGCAATGACATGAGTGGGAAGTTTAGCTTGTAAGATAGGGTCTATATGGATTTCTTCGCCTTCAAAAGCCTTTATAATTTTCTCTAAGGTTTCATCATTATCAGGAAAGCTCCAGTATTTCTCATCCTTATGCCATTTTCGGCCTTCGATGGTTTTGACCTTTTCAACAAGCTGAGGATCATAAAGAAAGGAAACTGTTATTCTGCCCGAGACATCCTTACAGACTTTTACTACCCCATATTTTTTCACCCTCCCCATGCCCCTACCATCAGTGAGGGGATTGTTTAATGGCTACGGGAGTTTCAGATGTTGTAATTATTGATGATAAATATTGTATTGTCGAAGTTTCAGAAGCGAACCCTATGTTTTTTTGTGTCACAGATTTTTACATTATGCAGGCCTCAGGAAATTTCTTGAAGTCCTTCTTGTCAAAGGTGAAAACAGGTTTGATTCCTGAAATCCTCGATTTTGCTAATATCATTGCATCAACAAATTCGAGGTTCTCTTCAGCATAAAGCCTCAATGCTTCAAGAACAACATTTTCGGATTCTATTTCTACCGTGGAGAGGGTTTCGAGACTTTCAACCTTGTCTCGAACTTCATCTTTTGATAACTTATATATTTTCTCAAGGACATAAACAAGTTCTATTACAACTATTAGAGGAATGACAAATGAAGGACCCTGCGGTAAGACCGCAGGGTATCAAACTTAAGTTCTTTGTTGTCATTCCTGCGAAAGCAGGAATCCAGACGCCGTCCCTACGAAAGCAGGGAACTATATAAGAAAAGGGGTTCCCGTTTTCACGGGAATCCCTGGATTCCGCATCAAGTGCGGAATGACAAAATAAGGTAACCCTGTGGCAGAGACCACAGGGAATTACAAGTTAAAAATGTGAAATGGTGACCTTAATGAAAACACAAGTGTGATAGAATAAGGCTATTGAAGGGTTTCGATATGAATAGGATTGATTTGTTGATAAAAAGAGGTACTGTATTTGATGGGACGGGCAGAGAGCCAATTGAGGCAGATATTGGAATTGCTGAAGATAAAATAGTCTATGTCAATAAGAAAGCAGTAGGCAGTAGGCAGAAGTTTAATCCCCTCATCTCCCCTTTAGAAAAGGGGGGTAAGGGGGGATTTGACAGATTTATAGACGCAAATGGTTTAGCAGTTGCCCCTGGTTTTATAGATACACATGCACATTCAGACTTTACCCTCCTTGCTGATTCTCGTGCAGAAGGGAAGATATCTCAAGGTATTACAACAGAGGTAAACGGAAACTGTGGTCTTTCCGCTGCTCCACTTTATGGCGAAGCAATTAAGCAGCGTGAAGGCGACCTCGAGGAACTCGGTATCCAGGAACGCTGGTCAACATTTAAAGAGTATTTTGAAATCCTCGAAAGAAAGGGCATTACAATTAATTTTGCTACACTTGCAGGTCACGGCAATATAAGGGCATCTGTAAGTGGTTATGCAGATAAAACACCTGATGATATTGAATTAAAAAGGATGCAGACCCTCTTAAGGGAGGCTATTCATGAAGGGGCAATAGGACTTTCAACAGGGCTGATTTATCCACCTGGGGTTTATTCAAAAACAGAGGAGTTGATTGAACTTTGCAAGGTTTTCTCTAAATCCCACCACCTCCCCTTTACTAAAGGAGGGCAAGGGGGGATTACTGGGGATAGTGAGGGATTTGGTATTTATACATCCCATATGAGGAGTGAAGGGGACAGGCTTATTGAATCAATACAAGAGTTAATACGCATCGGAAGCGAAGCCAATATCAAGGTTCATATATCGCATATCAAGACAAGCGGTAAAGAGAACTGGTATAAGATAGACGAGGCTATATCATTGATGGAAGATGCCCGAAAGCAAGGGATTAATATTACATGCGATAGATACCCTTATACTGCTGCTTCTACAGATCTTGACTCGATACTTCCGTCCTGGACATACGATGGAGGCGCGGAGAAAGAGTTAAAGAAGTTAAAAAGTTCAGAAGTGCAGAAGAAGATAAAAAAGGAAATACTATATGGGCACCCTGATATGGAATACTGGGAGAGTGTCAGGGTATCATCAGTCTCCTCTCAGAAAAATAAATGGATGGAAGGTAAAACCATTGCCTACATTACAGGACGTGAAGGCTCTGAACCTGTTGATATGCTTTTTAAGATCCTTATCGAAGAAAAACTCAGGGTTAGCGCGATATTTTCATCCATGAACGAGGATAATCTCAGAAGGTTTCTTTC
>VGWY01000205.1 GCA_016873575.1 Nitrospira sp.
GTACCCTCTCCTACTTTACTCTTAACCGTAACCTCTCCTCCCAGTTTTTTGATAATCCCATAGCAGATTGATAGACCCAGACCGGTTCCCTTTCCGGGTGGTTTAGTTGTAAAAAATGGGAGGAATATCCTGTCCAGATTTTCATCTGGTATGCCTATGCCGGTGTCTGCAAATTCTATCAGAATCTTTCCTCCATTTAGTCTGGTAGAAATGGTAATTTCTCCCGGCTTCTTTTTAACAGTAATAGCATCCATGGCATTAGTAATGAGATTTAAGAATACCTGCCTTATTTGTGAGGGATCGCTCCAGGTATAAGGAATATCCGGTTGATAGTTTCTAAGAAAGGTTACATTACTCAATTTAGCCTCTCGCTCAACCAGACTTATAATATCATCTATTAAATTATTAATATCTACTTCTGCTGTTAAAGCTTCCATTTTTCGGGCAAAGGAAAGAAGTTTGTGGGTAATATCTCTTACCCGTCCGGCCTGGGTCTTAATTTCCTCCAGGGAACCCTTGAATTCCCTGGCGTTTGGGGAATCTTTTATTGGTTCTTTCTGCATTAAATCCTTCATCCAGCCGGCTTCCTCTCCAATGATGGCCAGAGGGTTATTTATTTCATGTGCGATGCCGGCAGAGATTTCTCCGATGGAGGCTAATTTACTGGATTGCAGTAACTGTTCATTGAGCAGGTCTTTCTCTTGACCGATAGTTTCTATTCTAATGAGAAACTGCTTTGTGGCAAAGAATATGGCAAATATTATGCAAAAGCCTCCTAAGATGAAGATAGGTATAGCTATATAATGTGTGTGACGAAGATCCGCATAAACCTCATTTAAATCCTCCCTCACCACTAACAGCCAGTTCGTGTTTTTCAGCCATGATGTCGCATAAATAACATCTAAACCTTTTTCCCTTTTTATCTCCAGCCTTATTTCGGAATAAACAGCCCCAGGCCGGAAAGAGGCCTTTTCCATTATTGCACCACTAATCCTCGATTGGGTCTGGAATATTCCTTCCTTATTAAGAAGGTAGGCATCCCCGCTTCTGCCTATCTGGATACTCTCAACCATGGCATTGAATCTTTCTGTATCTATGGTCGCCCGGAGTATCCATGGGGTACCTTTTTCCATACGCTTTATAGCTATAACAAAGTGAGGGATTTCTCTGAAGCCGAGGAAGACATCGCTAATATAAATATTTTTCTCCATGACCTCCTTAAACCAGATGGTGTCTTTGTAGTTTTTCTCCAATAATTCATAGGGGCCAATATAAGCACGATGATTCCCTTCATTATCTATCACTCCTAAGTCCTTGAAGGCATCGTATTCTCTCTGCAGGATTCTAAATGCATCTTCAAGTCTTTCCTTCTGAATAATTTCAGCAAAGGTATTGGTGTAAGCAAGGATTTTTAAGTTTGCTGCTCTTTCAGCCAAAAACAAATCAATAGTACTTTTGTGTTGCTCTACTGCCCGTGTCATATACTCCAGACTTTTTTCCTTTACCGTAGTGCTGAATCTGTAGTAAATGAAGCCACCCATAAGAATTAATGGGATGAAAGAGGCTGACATGAGAATATAGATAATATGTCTTTTCAGCTCACGATATTGTTCATCTGATGTGATCTTATCTTTTACCGGTGCCTCAAAAATCTTCATCGCTTCATCATACCTCTAAAAGGCAATATATTTGCTGATAACATGAAACAGGTCATGCATACGGACAATGCCAACGACCTTATTGTCCTCTAAAACCCCCAGGACATCTACATTATACTTGAACATGTCATGAAGGGCCTTAATAATTGAATCATTTGTACTGACTGCTGTCTTAACAGATATCATGATCTCACTCGCCGGTTTTTCTGCCTCTTTCTTGCATGCCTCTGTAAAGATATCTTTCCAGGTAATGGCTTCTTCTTTTTCCAGGAGGGATATCTTAGGCTCTACCCCTTTAAGTATATCTTTAAAGGTAAGGATTCCGATAAACTGATATTTTTCATCAAACACCAGTACTGTTCGATAGATAGCAAGTCCCTTCTCCTTTGCCTCTTCATAATATTTGTACAACATTGCCATAGTCTGTTTTATAGTAAACCAGTATGGTATATGGGGATAATCGCTTACAGGGACCATTATTTCTTTGACTTTTATCTCTCGGATCATCACAAACCTCTCTATGTTTTTTAGGTTACCACAGCCTTTGTTAAATTTCTATTAACAACAACCAGCCGCTGCAGAGGATGATAGTGATTATCATAGGTATTGCAGCCGCTTTAATGTAATACATAAAGGAGATGGGATAACCTGCCCGTTCAGCCATCCCTACAGTCACTACATTTGCACTTGCCCCTATCATCGTCCCATTCCCACCCAGGCATGCCCCCAGTGCTAAAGCCCACCATAGCACATTTGACTCTGCGCCTGGAATAACCTTTGTAAGATAGGCTGTTATAGGGAGCATTGTGGCTGTAAAGGGAATATTATCAATAATGGCTGAGGCAATTGCTGAAACCCACAGAATCATGAGAGTAGCTACTACTAAAGAGCCTCCGGAAATATCCTTAACCCAATCAGCAATAATCTGGATGAGTCCTGTTTCCTCGGCCCCGGCTACCACCATGAAAAGGCCCATGAAGAAGATGAGGGTCGGCCACTCGATCTCCTTTTCAAGAACCTCAACGATGTTTGTTTTGGTGATAGCGACAAGGATCATAGCGCCTGTGAGGGCTGCGATGCTTGGCTCCATATGGAGCGCGCCATGGATAATGAACAGGAAGATGGTAAAGCCCAGCATAAAGCCGCAGTATGTAAGAAGCTTTTTGTTGGTAATTTTATATTCATCCCTTAAGTAGCTGATCATCTTTTCTACATCGTCCACCTTTGCTTTGAGGTAATCCTTTTTATACCAGTAAAAATAGTAGATAATAGTCACTGCAAGACATATAACACAGATTACTGCCAGATTCTTTACAAAATCCAGGAATGTCAGGCCTGCATATGAACCGATCATGATATTTGGAGGGTCTCCTATGAGAGTGGAAGTACCACCCACATTGGAGGCAAAGACCTCGGGCAGAAGGAAGGCTACAGGGTTGATCTTCAGAGTGATGGCTATCTCTATGGTAACAGGAATGATAAGCAACATGGTTGTTACATTATCCAAGAAGGCTGAGGTGACTGCGGTGATGAACATGAGTAACCCAGAGAGCACAAAGACATTCCCGCGGGCTATCTGATAGGCTTTATATGCCATCCACTGAAAAACACCAGTTTTTTTCATAATGCCCACTATTATCATCATGGCCATGAGAAGAAAGATGACGTTCATATCAATAGCTCGTATAGCTGATTCGAAAGAGAGGATGAAATAATCTGGATAGAAAGTCCCTGCGGTATAAGTGATGAAGAGAAGAAGGGCTGCACCAAGCATGGCCGCTACAGTTCGATGCATGAGTTCAAAGGCGATAAAGACATAGACAGATAGCAATATGATCGATGCAATCCAGAATGCCGGGCTGATTGCCCTAAAGAAGACTAAGCGATGATTTGCTAAATAGACCATATTACCTTTTTCATCAGTACCCCTTCTGGCGATATCATCAAGAATAACCCGTTCAGTTTTGTAGGAAGACTTTTTTGCAATCACTTCTATCTGTGAACCGGGAATAGTTCCGGCAGGAAAGGAGATTTCTGCTTCATATCCACCAGAATCAGAAGTAGTTATCTCCTCCTTGATCTCTATTACCTTTCCGTTCAGGAGAAATTCTAAACTGGTATCTTTGACAGGTTTTCCATGGGCATTCTTGATTACACCTGAGATGATAAGGAGGTCCTTAGCATCTAAAACTGCTGTCTTACCTTCTTCTCCTGATACAAGAACAGGAGTGCAGAAAAGTATTGAGACGCATAGAATGTAGAAGATCAACTTCCTGATCATTTTATTGCCGGCCAGTCTAACAGTTGCCAGTATCCAAAAACTGCCCAGCCCCAGAGTACAGTCCATGCTATGAGTAAGACAGGAAGACCGTATTTAACAAAGTCAGTGGCCTGCAGAAGCCTTTCCCCTGTTTCCGGGTCCTTGCCCATGGCAAAGGCTATGGCATTATTGGGTGTTCCAACTATCAAGAAATTGGCAAAGGAAGAAGCAAAGGCACAGGCTAATCCAACCTGCCATATATGGGCGCCTCCAAGCTGTGCCATTGGCAGCATAACAGGTCCAACTGATGCTACTGTAGCGCCATCACTCATAAAATTAGTGATCGTCCCTGAAACCAGACTGACAGCGACAACAATGCCTTTTCCATGTCCAAGAAAGTCAGGCAAAGCATTTACAAAAGT
>VGWY01000206.1 GCA_016873575.1 Nitrospira sp.
CTTTAACCAATTTGTTCAACCGCCGTCAGATTATTGAGCTTTTAGAATACGAAACTGAGAGGGCCAAAAGGACAGGGGATGTCTTTTCCATAATGATGCTGGATGTGGATGACCAAAAGATTATTAATGATGCCTATGGTCATGTAGTAGGAGATACAGTCATAAAAGAGGTAGCTAACATTTTGAGAGATACCATTAGAAAGATAGATTCTGCAGGCCGGCATGGCGGAGACGAATTTATGATAATCTTACCGGATACTAACGGGGAAAAGGCAAAGAACTTAGCCGAAAGGATTTCTAAAAAGACCAAGCATAAAGGGATAGCAGTGGGTAGGACAGATATTTCCATCCGTCTAAGCATAGGTATAGCTACCTATCCTTACGACAGTATGCTACCTCAGGAACTTATCACCATAGCCGATAGAGGGATGTATGAATCAAAGCTTTCTAAGAAGTATGCCGTCAGTGCAAGCACACCAGAGGTCTCAAAATTTTTGGCAGAGAAAATTCCCTCCTTTCCTCTCCTTCAAAGTCTCGTCAATGTTATTAATAGCAAAGACCTATACACCAAAAGCCATTCTGAACTGGTTACTAATTATACCCTTTTAATCGGTACATGGCTTGATCTTTCCCCCGATCAGATGGAGGCCCTAAGAATTGCAGGCCTTCTCCATGACGTTGGCAAGATTGGAATACCTGCCACTGTCGTAAGAAAACCTGGCCCTCTTGGAAAAGAGGAGTGGAACCTCATCAGGCAGCATCCGGGATTGGGTGCCACAATGATAGATGGTCTTCCACACAAAAACCGGGAAGATATAGCAGGGGCAATAATGTATCACCATGAGAGGTATGATGGCAAAGGCTATCCAGGCAGGCTAAAGGGAGAGGATATACCTCTTCTTGCAAGGGTTGTCGCAGTTGCTGATGCCTATTCTGCCATGGTTACCGAAAGACCTTACAGGAGAGCATTGACAATGGATGAGGCAATAGAGGAATTAAAGAGAGAATCTGGTAAGCAATTTGACCCAGATATAGTTTCTGTTTTTATAGAGTGTTTATCTACTTGAAGATAATAAATAACAAAACTTTCACTCTTTCTCAGTGGAGACCCTTATATCGGGGAATCCCCGCCTGACAACTGTCCATTCTGCGGAGCACATAGAAAGCATATAAAAGGACATGAGCTTTAATCCGTTCATCCTTTCGATGATAAATAGGTATCAGTTTTAGAGCGGTCTTCAATGTTCTAAAAGCCCTGAGCAGGCTGGACATAGGTAATGGAATATGCCATATCTGATTAAACAAGTGCAGCGGCACTCAATTCGATCCGGAGGTCGTTGAAGCATTTTTGAGAGTGCTTGAATAGGTTTGAACATACTAAGGAGTTCATAAGTAAGGTAACCTATTCGTCATTCCTGCGGAAGCAGGAATCCATGGTTCGACAGGCTCACCATGCATCCTGAGCTTGTCGAAGCACTGGATCCCTTGTCAAGCACGGAATGACAGGATCCGGATGAGGGAATTTCTTATGGGGTTATACTTATGGTCTCCTTAGTATGTTGTAGTATCATAGAGTATGTGATACATTAAAAGCATGATGAGGGTATAAGGTTACTGCCTAAATGCAGAAACCAATAAGATTTGATAGGCATGCAAAGAGAAGAATGGAATGGAGAAAGATTTCAGGGGAAGAAGTCTTCTCTGTTATAAATGGGCCCGATAAGAGTGAACAATCAATAAAAGGAAGAATTAATCTTCACAAAAGAATTGGTCAAAGATACTTGAAAGTAACATATAAGGAATTTTCAGATGAAATCCTAATTATCAGTGTCGTAGATAAGGGAGGTGTTTGATGAAAATAGAATACAGCAAAGAGGCAGATGCTATTTATGTTTATTTTAAAGAGGAATATGTTGCAAAAAGTAAAGAGATAGAGGATGGAGTCGTTATAGATTTTGATGAAAGAGGCCAGCTAATTGGAATCGAAGTCCTTGATGTGAGTCAGAGGTTTAAGCTATCCGATATTGTTAATGTAAATATCGAGAATCTTCCGATAGAGGCAGTAAAAGTAAAATAGAATATTAAACCCGAATTACGCAAGGGTGTAGCCGCAACCTTTAGGTTGCGTGGATTTAAACAACTATTAATTCATCTTTTAGATGATTTCAAACGCAGGCTAAAGCCTGCGGCTACAAGGTTTTATAATTAACCTTGCGTAATTCGGGTTAAATACGCTTTATGATTTACTAAGGAGTTCATAAGTAAGGTAACCTATTCGTCATTGACCCGAAAATGTTTTTTTCTGTCATTGCGAGGAGCGAGATTCCTCGCCTGTCATTGCGAGGTTGTATCAACCGAAGCAATCTCAGGATAGGCTCGGAACAGGCTCCGCAATCTTAAGTGGATGAGATTGCCACGCCCTTCGGGCTCGCTAACAGCATTTGGTGCGTTGACTATAGTAACAGGCTAAAGGAGGTACAGGATGGTAAAATTATGGAGATGTGAGATTTGTGGAGATCCTTATATTGGAGACAATCCACCGGACAACTGCCCTTTCTGCGGAGCACATAAAAAGTATATAAAAGAGGCAAAAGAGGCTAAGGTTAATTTTACCGTTGAACTGAACGAGAAGGATAAGGCAAATGCAGAGCATGCATTGCAGGTAGAGGTGAGTAATTCTGCCTTTTATTTCTGTGCTGCTGAAAAGACAGATGATGCCGAAGGCAAGCTATTATTTAAGGCACTGGGGAAGATTGAGGCAGAACATGCGACTGTCTGGAGGAAGATATTACGGCTTGACAGTGTTCCGAAAGGGAATGAATCCTGCCATACGAGCAATAAGGAAAATTTGGAAGACTCCCATGCACGTGAGACACGGGCGATTGACTTCTACAAAAAGGCAGCTTCAGAATCTGCAAATGAGAGAGTAAGACAGATATTTGAGGCGTTAGTTGAAGTAGAAATAGACCATCTGCATCTTTCTGAGGAAAGATTGAGAAAATAAGTCCTCGCTTCTACTTATTTTGCAGAACAATCTTATGGTTTAAGAGGGATACCTCTTTTATCTCTCCCTCGAAGATTTTTTGTTCTCCGAAGAGACTTCTGAGATAAATCTTTCCTCCCTCAGGCCTCATAATATCAACATTTTCCAGGTAGAGATCTTCCTTGCCATCCCTGTAAATATATGCATTCGCTTCACACATATTATTTCTCCTTTCTTACCTCATGCTTCACAGCCTCTACAACCTTTTCTATGATATGCGGGAGAGGTTCTTTTCCCACTCCAACAACATCTATACCCTCCTGGTTCAATGGCAGAAGAAGTTTTTTTGTATCAGACGATGCAATTGCCTCTGCCATCTTTGGCGTAAGTTCTCCGAGCATTGCGTGAGCAAGAACGATGCTGAGAGGTCCAATGATAAGATTTACCCTCTGTACATTCCAGACAATAGCATTTTCCCCTGTAGCACCTTTATTGGCCCTTGATTTCATCATAGCTGATGTTGCAGTGGCATTTGTTCCGAGCGCAAGGATCTCGATTCCATCACCGAATTCCTCACGTAACCTCTTGACAATCAGACTCCCAATTCCACCACCCTGACCATCAATCACAGCTATTTTTAACATAGAAGAAGTATAAATATATTTTGTATAATGTGTCAAACTGTAACAGGAAAAGAAGTTTTTGTTGACTTAAATCTTAAGATGTGGTAAAAAATCCCATGGAGCAGATTCAGGTCAAAAAGAAACAGCAACTCGGTGAAATTCTTGTTGAGTATGGCATAATCAATCCAAACCAGCTCAAGGAGGCGCTAAGAAGACAGGCTCAGGTAGGTGGACAGATTGGCTCCATTCTTGTAGAGATGGGACTTATTACCACCGATGACATGCTGAACTTCCTCAGTAAACAGCTTGGTGTCCCCTCAGCAAATCTCTTTAAACTTGACGTTGCACCAGATATACTGAAACTTCTGCCACTCGAAAAGATTAAGACCATGAAGATTCTTCCGCTCAGTCTTTCTGGTGATACTGTAACCCTCGCAATGGTAAATCCGCGTGATATGATGACACTCAGGGATATCGAATTTTCAATCGGACGAAAAGTGCAACCTGTTGTTGTTCCAGCCTGGCAGATGGAGGCAGCGATTAAGAGCTTACTTATACATCCTGGCAGTGGTCTCATAGGCGAGGTTGTTGAAGAGGAGGCACAAAAGACAGGGGTTAAAAAAGCGCCGGAATTCCTTTCATTGCTTCGGTATCTGGTTGATTCTCCTGCCCCTGATATGTTGCTCACTGCAGGGGTATCACCTTCCATAAAAATCAGTA
>VGWY01000207.1 GCA_016873575.1 Nitrospira sp.
TATTTTTCAGGCCTTGGAAATTTCTCAAGATCCTTAACAAGCTTCTGTATCTCATCATCTGGCAAGACATAATCTTCAAGCTTCCCTGACAGATATGCATCATAGGCTGCAAGGTCTATGATTCCATGTCCACTCCAGTTCATGAGTATTACCTTTTCCTTGCCTTCCTCTTTTGCCTTTTTTGCCTCTTCTATAACACATGAGATGGCATGATTCGTCTCAGGAGCTGGGACAAACCCCTCTGTCCTTGCAAAGGTAATACCTGCAGCAAAGGTCTCAAGTTGGCCATATGCCCGCGCTTCTATCAGATTATCTACGAGCAGTCTACTAACTATTGGAGCCATCCCGTGATACCTCAGGCCACCAGCATGTATAGGAGCCGGCACGAAGTTATGGCCAAGGGAATACATTGCAAAAAGCGGTGTTGTTTCGGCAGTATCTCCGAAATCATATACATAAGGCCCTTTTGTCATACTCGGGCATGAAGCCGGCTCGCAAGCTATTACTTGCACCTTTTTACCATGAATTTTATCCCTTACGAAGGGAAGGGCAAGACCGGAAAAGTTGCTTCCACCACCTGCGCATCCAATTACGATATCAGGATAATCTCCTGTCATTGCAAGCTGTTTATGTGCCTCAAGTCCAAGGATAGTTTGGTGCAAAAGGACATGATTCGCAACACTCCCGATGGAATATTTTGAATCCTTTGATGTTGCACCATCTTCTACTGCCTCGCTAATCGCTATACCTAAGCTTCCATGATGTTCTGGATTTTGTTCAAAGAACTTCCTCCCTGCATTAGTATCCGGACTCGGACTCGGAACACATTTTGCCCCCCACGTCTCCATGAGTGTCCTTCTATAAGGTTTCTGGTTATAGCTTATCCTGACCATATATACTTTACATTCCAGCCCAAACTGGTTACATGCAAAAGCAAGTGCACTACCCCATTGACCAGCTCCGGTTTCGGTAGCAAGTCTCTTTATACCAAAAACCTTGTTGTAATATGCCTGGGCTATTGCAGTATTGGGTTTATGACTCCCTGGTGGGCTAACCCCTTCATTCTTAAAATATATGCGCGCTGGTGTTCCAAGGAATTTCTCTAAGAAATTCGCTCTATAGAGAGGCGTTGGTCTCCAGATAAGGTATTTTTCGATGACTTCATCAGGTATATCAATCCATCTGTCTGTGCTAACCTCTTGCTCAATTACATTCATGGGAAATATGGCTTCAAGCATATCAGGCGTTATAGGTTGTCCGGTTCCTGGATTTAATGGTGGCGGAACAGGATTCGGCATATCAGCCTGAATGTTATACCATTGCTTCGGGATTTCCTTCTCAGGTAATACAATCTTCCTCTCTTTCATACAAACCTCCTTGATAGTTAGTAGCTCATAAACCATTACACTTGGTGTAGGCCCAGAGCACCGTTACTATAATATTTTCAATATGCCCTATGCAAGAGCAGAACGAAATAACATTTAAATCGCTTTTTTAATATGTTCAATTGCCTCACGCATACATTTCTCATCCAACTTTCCCATAGGCGAGGGGGTCTCAAAGATTCGCTTTGGAAGACGAAGGTTATCCATAGAAAAACCCTCACGGACTTTGAACCTGTATTTTTCTCTATGTATTTCTTCTCCTATCTGATTAAGGGCATCTGGAGTGAGATCAAAGCCTGCTGATTGGAGTGTCTTTGATACAATGTCTATCTGATAGATTCCCCTGGCAAAGAAACAAACGACAAGGCTTGAGAGTACCTGACGCCAGCGTTCCTCAGCCAATAAGGCTTTCGCAAGCTCTTCAGGGCTTGGCTGTTCTTTCGCAAGGATAGCCTTCTGATCAATACTGTAACCTGCGTTGTCGAGATGACTGTGTCTTGAACCAATCAAAACCCCTATATGTGTTGCAGGTCCAGTGTGATAACCTGGCATTTCGTTTCCACCAAACGATAAAGCAAAATCTTTCCCCCCGTATTTATATGCTGCATGGTCAACCCCGCGGGCAAGTGCCTGAAAAAATTCATTTGGTTGTTCGATAATCAGTTTTACTGCTTCTATATAGGCATTGTAATCTCCCCAATGAAATTTGATGTCAGCGGTTTCCTTCTCGGAGATAATACCTCGTTCCTGTGCCTCTGTTGCCCAAGACAGGACAACACCAGTGCTCATCACATCCAAACCAAGTATCTCTATCTGATGCATCAACTGCAAGAGTCCCTTTGCATCAGATCCACCCAGCATAGAACCTAATGCATAGATAGGTTCATAGTCATAAGAAAACAGAGAGGTTTTATAAAAATAGGGTTCATCCTCATAAGGTTCCCTGAGTGCAGCAATATGTATGCACCCAATAGGGCAGTGACTGCACGCAAGCCGTCTGCCAAGATACTGCTCTGCAAATGTTTCACCAGAGATTCTGGATGCCCCTTCAAACGTTGCTTCCTTAAGATTCCTTGTGGGAAGCCCCCCTATCTCATTGAGAGGCAGGATATTTCCCGCTGTTCCAAGGTCATGATATTTCTTTATTACCGGTGAGGTTATAGCAGCCTCGTAAATCTCATCGTATAATTTCTGATATTGCTTACTATCATTCACAGGGATCGAACGTTTACCAGAGATTACAATAGCTTTCAGCTTCTTACTTCCAAAAACCGCTCCCAGCCCCAGCCTGCCAAAATGCCTGTAGGTTTCTGTAGTAACACATGAGTAAGTTACCAATTCTTCCCCTGCTCTCCCGATCCGCATAATTGTTCTCAATCCCTGGCCATGCTCATTCTCCCTTATGATGCGGCCGACGGTGAATGTATTGATTCCCCACAGTGAAGAGGCATCGCGGAAATAAACCCTGCCCCCATGAATTGCAAGATACAGAGGGACTTCACTGGCACCTTTTATTACAATGGCACCGTATCCTGTCATACGGATAGCGATAGCACTTCTGCCCCCGCAATGACTTTCACCTATATTATTGTTATGAGGCGATTTAAACATGGCAACGGTTTTTGATGCGAGGGGGAACAAGGCTGTCATTGGTCCTACTGCAAAAATAATCGGATTCTCAGCTCCAAGGGGGTCACATCCTTCGGGGCACTCTTCATGAAGAAGCTGCGTAGCGACACCAACACCACCTATGTATTTTTCAAAAAGGTCATTCCTTTTCTCTATCCAAAAATTTTTCTTAGAGAGATCGACATACAGGACATGTGCAACAGGATCATCACTGAGCATGTTTTTTCGTCTCCTTTTTTTCTAATCTCAATACCCCGTGAGGGCAGAACTTCACACAATAACCACAATGGATACAGATCATCGGTTTATTCGTTTCATCATCCCGGAAGATTGCACCGATAACACAGGCATCCCTACAATTGCCACATCCAATACATTTGTTTATATCAAGGTGCACTCCGCCATCGTCTCTTCGTTCCAGTGCATCGGTTGGGCACACCTTCGCACATGGAGGGTTATCACATGCCCGGCAAACAACCCCGATAAATCCCCGTGACAGACCTCCAACAGATCTCACTGTAATGCATGCCCTGGACAGTCCACCGACATGTTGTCTTCTTGCACATGCAAACATGCAGCTCTGACAGCCAATACATCTCTCAGTGTCAAACGATAATCTCACGATGAATTTCTCCTTGAACTAATATAAACGTATTTATTATTTTTACATTTTGTCACCCTGAACTCGTTTCAGGGTCTCATAATGCCCTGGTTTTAGATGCTGAAACAAGTTCAGCATGACATTTTATTTAATGTGTTTATATTATATTCTTTCAACATAGCTGTAATCACACTAAACCTTTTGGAAAACTGACAATTTTAACCTTCATTACATAGGTTAATGATAAATTCTTGTAGCCGCACGCTTCAGCCTGCGTTTGAAATCATCAAAGATAACCTTAAATTCACGCAACCTGAAGGTTGCGGCTACATCTTGTTAATTTTAAAGATTAAATTATACCAGAGACTCTTATAAAACATTCCACACAAATATTTTTTTTTGCTAAACTACAATAAATTTGGTAAAGTTCAATTGAATAAATTTGGGAAAGAGGGGAAAACATGAAACCACAGAGTGCACAGAGGAATTCTCTGTGTTCTCCAAAAGAAACCCTTTATTGATATTCTATGCTTTCTCAGTGTTCTCTGTGGTTAATTTTTGACAATACTATAAATCTATCGGGGAGGTAACAATGAAGGCAGAAGAAATAATGATTAAAAAATTAGAATCGATCGGAGCTGATGCTCCGGTCTACGATGCTATTGAAAAAATGGTTGACAAAAGGATCAGGTCTTTATTGGTAA
>VGWY01000208.1 GCA_016873575.1 Nitrospira sp.
CCGAATATGGCAGGGTAAAAAAAAGACTTGCTGCTGAAATAGGGGAGGAAGCAGCATTAAAGGCATATGCAGAAATGCTCAGAGCAACATTTAATAATGTCTCAAAACTTCAATGCGTGGATATTTACGGATTTTATGAAGGAGAGGTGATAGAAAAAGGGGGTAAGGGGGGATTTGAAAAAGGAGGGATTTTTGAACTTCTAAAGAAAACACCTCTTCATCCACAGAGAGGTAACGACCTTGGTAAACGAATGTATAACGCCATAAAATGGCTTTCCCAAAAAGGCTACAAGAAAGTTGCTCTCATTGGTTCAGATTCTCCCGATTTACCATCTTCTTTCATAAAAGATGCCTTTGAAAGGCTCGAATCCCATGAACTTGTAATAGGTCCTGCTGAAGATGGTGGATACTACCTGATAGGCATGAAAAAACCGATGGACATCCTCTTTAAAAACATGCAATGGGGGAGCAATAATGTTCTGAAAGATACCATTACCCATGCAGTAAATGCTGGGATCAATTACTTTTTACTGCCTCAATGGTATGACGTTGACAATCTGAATAGCCTGAATCAGTGGTCTTAGGTGTTATTTACCCCTTTATAACATCATCAGCCCAGCTTAATGCAGCAGATACCGTTGGGAATCCAATTGTGCTTGTAAGCAGAATAATTGTGTGATAGATTTCCTCAGGTTTTGCTCCTGATTCTAATGCCTGTCTGGTATGGCTATGCACAGCACCCTCTGAACGAATAGCTACAGAAGCAGCAAGTTGAATAAGATGAGCAGTCTTTTCATCCATCGGTCCAAGTTGTCTGACAACTTTACCGAGATTGCCAACTGCGGTAAATAGTGACTTATACCTTTTTTTAATATTAAGATACTGATCAGGAATCTTTTTTTCTGACATATCCCCTCCTTATCTCGAAAATGGATGTATGAAACCACAGAGTTCACAGAGAAATTTTTTAAACTTCAAAAATTATTTTTAAAATTAATTCTCTGTGTTCTCTGTGGTTATGGGTTTTTTATTTCTAAAACCGTAAAAATGCCCCTATCGCCCCGGCATCCCGCAACTTCTTTTCATCAGAAACAACCTCAACAAATGCACTTTGCTGTATTGCCTTTTCAGTCGCCAGGTCTATGATATAATCAACAGCCTCTATCTCCCCTTTACAGTAGGGACAGGAATCAACGTTTTGGGCGGTCAAAAATCCACATGACCTGCAGCTATATCCACTATCCTTATAATCTTTCAGGACAATGAGCTTCATCACCCTCTGTTCCTGGAGCGCATGAATCACATTATCAAGCCCTAACACGGCATTCTCATTCTTCATTGATCGTGCAATAAGGTCCTCTACGGTTTCTTTCTCTTTCTTTTTCTCATAGGCAGAAACAATAGGCTCAACCTTGCGTAATACTCCATCATTTTTTGCAAACTTTTCTATCTTTACCGTACTGATGACCTTATCAAGGACTGTCTTGTGGAGCATGCCCTTTACCATAGAAACAGTTTCATCAGAGCCACCAATGATGAGCCTGCCGATATACTCACCGCTCAGAAATGAATCCAGTTTTTCTATTACATCCTTGAGGTGCAAGCCTATATGGTAATCTATATGCCTCTCATAGTGATTCTGAGCAAGGGCAAACCATCCACCCTTTTTGTGCTTCCCAGGGATATCCGGCGTATAAACCTCGCCATATTCCACAATCTCACCAAGGTGAATCACAAAGATCCTTGCCGATTCCTTATCAACAAGTAAGACTGCATATCTCGGATAGGTATCCATAATATCTATGAGAGGTTTTGTGTGTGGGTTCTTATCAATAATCAATTCATTCCTGACCGGCACACCAAGATGGTATTCTTTCCAGAAGGAATTTTCAGATGAGCTCAAAAGGGCAAGCCCTTTCTTAAAGAGCCTTTTATTTGTAAGGACATAATTGTCAATCTTTTCGAGGTCATTCTTTATCTTTTTATATATAGCCTTATCGAGTGAATCAACAGTATTTTTCATCATATTCTTGAAATGCACCAGATGGTCGCCCTTTTTATTGAACATGGGATCAACATTGAGATATAAACTGACACAATAACCCTTTCCATCCATAGATGCAATTTCTCTTAATTCCGTCCTGTTAAGCATTCTCTCCTCCTTCGATGCTTCTGAATATTTCAATGACTGATACAAAGAGCGCCAGCACCAGTGGACCCATGATAAGCCCTATTAAACCAAATAATTTTATGCCCCCAAGAACACTGAAGAAAATAACAAGGACTGGCATCTTTGTTCTGCCACCTATGATGATAGGTTTTAAAATATTATCAATTAAGCTTATCCCAAATGTACCCACGATTGCAAGTGCTACACCCTTCAACACCTCGCCCTGTATGAACAAATACACCGTTGCAGGTCCCCATACTGAAAATGCACCAAGGAGAGGAACGAATGAGGCGATAGAAATTGCAAGCCCCCATACAACAGGAGCGGGGATGCCAAGGATAGAAAAAGTAACTCCTCCTATGACTCCCTGGACAATTGAGACAGCAACACCGCCATAAATTGTAGATATGACAATATCCTTTGTCTGAGTAGCAAGTTTGTCTTTTTGTTCCTTTGAGAAGGGAAGCGGCATATAATGCCGGACTTTTTTCAAGAATTCAGGCCCATCCTTCAGGAGGAAAAATGTGGTGAAGGCCATGAAAATAAAATTTAATGATATAGTTGCAATATTGCTCAGTCCACTCGTAATTCTGCCAAGCATTTCCTTTCCCAACTGTGAGACAGTATCTATAATGGCCTTATTGAGCTCATCCACGGTAAAACTGAATAAACTGAGCACCTTATCAACTATCTTCTTGACGCTCGGATATTGAAGCACATTTTGAAGGGTCTCAAGCTTTTCGCCTTCCATATACTCTGATATAACTTTCAGTTCTTTGGCAAGTAAATAAGAAAGGTATGAGAAGGGGCCGAGAATGATTACCAATATGATAACAAGGGTAATGAGAGATGCGATAGATTTCCACTTTACAAATTTCAGGATAAAGGCATAAACGGGATAGAACACTATGGAAAAGACAATAGCCCATACGATTGGTGAAAAGAATGGCTTTAATATCTGGTAGCTTAAATACCCCAGAATCAATACCAGGGCCGTCATTGTTAAGAAGTAAAATCTGCTGGATACCATATCTTTACTCCGCAATTTTTCTCTGTTCTAATCCTGATAACATCTATGAGGTCATAGATAAATATCTTTCCATCGCCTATCTCATCAGTATAAGCATTTTTTACGATAAAGCGGCTTATTTAACCCAGCTATAAAGTAATAACCATGGCAGGACATTTGCCTTTATAATAACACAAAGGAGCCTCATCACTACAGCCCCTTCTCGGCACCTGGATTTACAAACCCTTTTGAGTTTCTCCTCTCTCTAAGGGGAAGTCTATGATATAATTCCTATCTGTCAAGAAATATTAAAACCCAATCTCCCTAATTGTCATACAAAATTGTATCTACCTACAAAATTGTAGCATATCTTCATCTTGAGAATCCTTTAAAAACAACAACTTGCAACCTGGCACGGTTTTAGCTATTAGATTAGAATGACAGGTAGCAAGGATGGATTCCTTAAAAGACATGGTTCAGGATATCGAGAAGGAAGCGATAATCAACGCCCTGAAAGAGTGCAACTGGATTATGTCAAGCGGTGCATATATGAAAAATATGAGAAAAAGAATTATCCATGAAATTTCTAAGGAATCCTCAGGATATGACATAAAACACGGCCGGGGAGGGATTAAAGAGATAGAATTTCTTATCCAGTACCTTCAACTGAAACATGCGGGGAGATTTCCTGACCTTATCATACACAACACTGTTACAGCTATCAAAAGGCTTGCAAGTTATGATATTCTTAACAGAGACACCGAAGGACTCCTGTTACACGCCCACAGATTTATGAGAACCATTGAGACATTATTAAGGTTCAATGAAGAGGATGTCCTCAAGATAGATTCTGAACTTACTGGTATAATTGTTACATTCCTTCGTCTTCAATCAAAGGATAAGCTCATCCAACAGATTGAGAATGCGAGGCAACGGGTTGTTGAGATTACGGATAGATTTTATGGACAGAATGCTCATGATACATAGGCAGGGGATAATATTTTCGCTCATTCTCGGTCGTATCGACCTCCGAGGGCTTTTGCCTCTTGATTTTTATAGATATGCTATCTGACTATCGGCAAAAAAATCCGCGCAAATACTATCCCCTGCCTTTATCATATAGGGCACAATAAAAAT
>VGWY01000209.1 GCA_016873575.1 Nitrospira sp.
GAAAGGAGGTGATGCATTTCTACAGGATAATGGACATCTTCTCAGGATGAGTTCTATAATTTAACACAGAAAAAAGGTGGGGAATAAACCTGAAACTGTGTGGGGAATAAAATTGAAACTCGAGATGTGGAAAAGGATTTGAGCTACAGACCAAAAACTATAAGAAAGGAGGTTGCAAAATGGAGATTAAAAGAGATTTTAAAAGATTGAATGGAAGTAAAAGGGCACAAAATTCTGTCCATGTCCTATTCTTGTTCATTATCTTCTCCGTGTGCTGTACATTGATAATTCCAGGTAGCCTTTTTGCAGATGGGATATCGACACCAGGCAGTACAATTCCGCCTGAACAATGGGAAAAAGAGCCACCTATGAAGAAACCACCGCTACCAAGCCAGCTTTATAATCTTAAGCCAAGCCCTGACAAAGTGCTTCACCTTCCACCGATAGATGTGGATAAATTAATTGAAGAGGATAGAGCCGCGGGTAAAGGGAGGCCTCTACGCGATGCCGTTATTCGCGAAATCAACGTCTCTCCATTGACACATGGTGAATGGTATGAGATTGGCAAAGGGAGCATTTGGCTTTTTGAAATACACGCTCCTTCTGCCGAAGGGATTAACATACGTTTCACAGATTTTTATCTTCCTGAAGGAGCAAAGGTATATGTTTATTCACCTTCGTCCCCTGATAAATATAAAGGCCCTTACAGAATAGAAGGTCCAAATTTCGGTTCAGATCTTGTATTGGGCGATAGAGTAATTATAGAATTAGCTATCCCGATTCCTTTTGATCATTCAAAAGCGCCTTTTATTATAAAAGAAATAGGGCACATGTACCGTCCTTTTGGGCGGAAAACTACGTCTGAACGAATGAATATCACTCCTTTGGCTGCTACCTGCCATAATGATGCAACTTGTTATCCAGAGTGGGCAACAGAAGGTGATGCTGTAGGAAGGTTGGTTTTCTTTGAGAGCGGATTAACAGCTTATTGCACAGGTACAATTATAGATAACTTTGCTCAAGATCGCACTCCTTACTTTCTCACAACTAATCATTGTATCCCTAATGACACTCTCGCAAACACGGCAAGAGTATATTGGTTCTATGAGACCTCTTCATGTAATGGAACCCCTATAAGGTAGGAAGGATAAAGGGCTTGAAGAAAATCTTACTCAGCTTTATTGTGATAATTTTAATAAGCAACTCTTTGACACTACATGTATATGGGGAGCAAATTCTATCTGATATAAAGAAAAAAGAACTTATAGAAAAAGTGGATAAACTTTTGAAAGAAGGTGATAACGTTAATCTAAGAAGAAATGTTAACGATGTCTTTTTACTTGGCGATATTTATTCTGAGGAGGGAGAAGATAAGAAAGCAATAAACCTTTTTACAGAGGCGTTAAAAGTAGATGCGTGGAGATTGGAATATCAGCTTAAGCTGGCTAAATTGCTTACAAAGAACAAAGAAGTAAATCAGGCGATGCAAATAGCAAAAATAGTATATGAATTGGCTGAAGAAGAAAAGCTTGTTGTTGAGGCTGAAGAACTTCTTAATAACTTAGACAAAAATCTATTGGGAAAGCTTAAAGAAAAGGACATCAAACAAAAGAAGGAGATTGAAGATAATATAGAAATAATTATAGTTCCCATTGGAGATGTAAACAAAAGATTACTATCAGAATTAAGAGAACATCTCGAAAAAAACATAGGGATTAAATTCTCATTTTTTAAAAAAGAATTGCAATCAGGGAATTTTGATAGGAGTTATGCTGTACTATATGTAAAAAAAATTTTTGAAAATATAACATCTTCTTTGTCATCATATAACATTGAGCAATTATTACATGAAGTAAATCTGAAAAAATCTGATGTAGATATTCACGAAGGAAAAATAAAATTAATCAAGACATATTTCAATAAAATCCCAGAAGGCGATAAGATATTAAAAGAATTTGAAACCAATCTAAAAAATTTGGAATCTGAAGGCCAATATGATGTTGATAGAATCATTGGGGAACTTAGGAATATCCTTCCAATTGACAAGAAATCAAAAATAAAGGGATACCTTGGAATAACTGAGGTTGATCTTTTCGGATGTGATTCTAATTTCCTTTTTGCGGGTGCAATTGAAAACTATGGAGTTGTTTCTTATCTGCGTTTTAAGGCAATTTTTAATGGAGAAACACAGAACAGACATCGTTTACTGGAGAGAACTCTAAAACAATCCCTATCAAGTACACTTTTTATACTCGGCATACCTCGTTGTATAACGCCAAATTGTGTTCATGGATACCCTAATAATCTCTATGAACATGATCAGAAAAGTGTTGAAATGTGCACACAATGCAGTGATAGATTAAACAGTTATATTAAGCATAATCTTGATGTGGACTCTGTCAAAAAATGAGCTTAGTTATAAGCCAATATTCAATAATAAAGGGGAAATACATGATGAAAGATAAGAGAATATTATTACAACAAGTCGTTAACTATGTAACCGACCTTGAAAAGTAACAAAGACAAGCTTGATAGTGATTGGATTTATGGGCTGAATCCTGTTCTTGAGGCGATAAGGGCAGGAAGAAAAATAAAAGGGATTTATCTATCCTCAAGCAAACACGATTCACGCAAGGTCTTTGAGATACAGAGAGAGGCTGAAAAGAAAAACATCCCTGTCACCATAGAAGACATAAATTTTTTCCATACTCAATTCCCCAAGGGTCACCAGGGAATAGCAGCAAAGGCATCGCCAAGGGCTTATTTAGATCTTGAGGAATTACTCACTATCCCATCGAGGAAAAATGAACTGCCACTGTTCGTAATCCTTGACTGCATAGAGGATCCAAGAAATTTTGGAGCAATATTAAGGGTAGCAGATGCTGCAGGTATCCATGGCATTATTATCCAATCATACAGGTCTGTTACCCTTAGCGCAGAGGTTTCAAAGGCATCTGCTGGTGCTGTTGAGTTTGTTCCGGTTGCCATGGTAGCCAATATAAAGCATGCAATTCAAGCGATGAAAGAGAGAGGGATAGCAGTAGTTGGCGCTGAGGCTGGAATAGGTACAGCGGTGTGGGATTTAGACCTTACAGTACCATTAGCACTTGTTATTGGTTCTGAAGGGCAGGGACTCAGAAAGACTGTGAAGGAAAGTTGTGATCTCTTGATGAGTCTTCCTATGAGGGGCAAAATAAACTCACTCAATGTCTCTGTAGCAGTAGGAATATTGGCTTTTGAGATTTTAAGACAAAGAGCTCAATAAAACTAAAATTTATGAGAAAAAACGAAATAACTGCACTTATTGTAGAATTTCCACAATTGACCATTCTATAATAAAGATTGTTAAATATCAGATTGCTAATAAAGGGATTATTGTTGCCTTTTTCTGTTTGTAGCATTCATACGTACTATGAAGCCACCGTAGCTCAGCAGGCAGAGCAGCTGATTTGTAATCAGCGGGTCGGGGGTTCGATTCCCTTCGGTGGCTCCATTCAAGACAGTGAACAGTTATTAGTGAATAGTTGTCAGTGTACAAACAAGACGGAAGAAAAGTCTTATGCTGAAAACTATTCACTATTCACTGATAACTGTTTAGGAGAGGTTCCCGAGCGGCCAAAGGGAGCAGACTGTAAATCTGCCGGCGCAGCCTTCGGAGGTTCGAATCCTCCCCTCTCCACCAGCAAAATTTGCCATGCAAATTTTGAAGTTAAAAGTTAAAAGTTAAAAGTGAAGAAATTAAGTAAGAATATTGAGGCTCTTGCAAAAGTCAAAAAAGAGTATAGTATGTTATGCTGAATTTATTTCAGCATCTAACAAGATCAATAGGTTATGAGACCCTGAAACAAGTTCAGGGTGACAGAAAAAAGACTTTTGCAAGAGCCTCTATTAACAAAAATAAATTTAAAACTTTCGACTTTCAACTTTTCACTTTTAACTTTTTGTTGCGCGGGAGTAGCTCAGTGGTAGAGCGTCAGCCTTCCAAGCTGAGGGTCGCGGGTTCGAATCCCGTTTCCCGCTCCAGCGCCCATGTAGCTCAGTTGGCAGAGCACATCCTTGGTAAGGATGAGGTCACCGGTTCAATCCCGGTCATGGGCTCCATAAAAGGCAGTAAAACAGTTTTTAGTTGTCAGTTGTTAGTCTTAAAAACTGAAAACTGAAAACTAACAACTATCAATAAGGAGGGAACAATGGCAAAGGCTAAATTTGAGAGGGTAAAGCCGCATGCGAATGTAGGGACGATAGGGCATATTGATCATGGGAAGACGACGTTGACGTCAGCGATGACGAAATATTTATCGATGA
>VGWY01000210.1 GCA_016873575.1 Nitrospira sp.
AAAGAGCTTGCTATATTACAGTGAGGTTGAGGGAGCTTAAAAAAGGCTATACTCTTTCTTGATATTAGCAAGTTGGCTGAGACCAACTCAAAGAAAGGAGTATAGCCATGAGAAATGGTAACACAAAAAAGCTTAAAAGGATAAGCGAAGGAACATTGCTTGTAACGGTCGATATGGGAAAAGTGAAACATACAGGGTATTACAGGTTTCCTGACGGCGCCGAAGGAAAGATTTTTGAATTTTCCAACAGCAGGCACGGCTTTGAAAATATGTGGCAACGAGTGTGCGACGCTAAAAGATCCCATAATCTTACGGAGGTAGTAGTGGGATTTGAATCTACTGGACCCTATGCAGAGCCGCTTTTGCATTTTTTGAGGAAGCACAATGTGCGGCTTGTACAGGTGAATCCATTTCATACGAAGAGACTGAAAGAGCTTCAAGGGAATTCCCCGAGCAAGACAGATCAAAAAGACCCCAAGGTTATTGCTGATATCATAGAGCTTGGCCATGCCCTTACCGTAATAATTCCCGAAGGCACGGTGGCAGAACTGCGCAGGTTGACACAGGCCAGAGAAAGAAGCATACAGAGGAAAAGTATGCTTATGAGTCAGCTTCAGGATTTGGTTTTTCTTATCTTTCCGGAGTTCATGCCGGTTATGAAAGATATCACCATCAAAAGCACTCAGCATCTTTTGAAGCACTATCCCAAGCCTCAGGATGTTGTGGAAACCGGCGTAAAGCTTTTGACGCAGATCCTCAAGAAAGTAAGCAGGGGAAGACTGGGTAAGGAAAGATCTGAAGCATTGTATCAGGTGGCTGAGGCGTCTATAGGGCTTAGAGAAGGCCAGGCGAGTATTGTTCTTGAGATAAAGGAGATTGTTTCTGCCATAGAGAGCATCGAGAGATTCGTCAAAGAGCTTGAGAAACACATGAGTAAGCATCTGAAGGACGTTCCTTACAGTCGTTTTATCCTTTCGTTGAAGGGGATCGGCGAGATTACGGCAGCCGGGCTTATTGGTGAGATGGGCGATTTTAAGAAATTCAGCACGATATCCGAGGTGATCAAACATGCAGGACTGGACCTTTTTGAGATCAGTTCCGGTAAACACAAAGGCACAAGGCGGATTTCCAAAAGAGGACGGCCGCTTTTGAGAAAGCTCCTGTTTTTTGCCTCTATAAATGTTGTCAGAAAAGGCGGAATACTGCATGAGCAATACTTGCAGCATCTTGACAAAGGGATGCCGAAAATAAAGGCTCTGATAGCCATATCCCGTAAGCTGCTCAGTATAATCTTTGCACTTGTTCGTGATCATAATATGTACATGAATAGTTATTCAAAATTACAACAGTTAAAGGAGGCTGCATAGTTAAAATCCGAGTGTCTTAATGCGTAGGCGGAGAGATTATCACCTGACCCATTAAGGCGGCATTTGCCGACCTTCGAAAAAGAGCTTGTATAACTCTCCGCTTGCACCTTAGCCCCAATGAAGCAAGATAAGAGATCTGTTGAGACTCTCAAATCCCAGGGTAAGGCAAGGTGCTTCACTTAGACCTCCATATTCTATGCGTATGAGAACACATAAAAAAAGTACTTGACTAAAATAAACCAGGGCAAGGGTGAGGGGTATTTTCGGGACAAACAGCAATCAGTATGTCAGAAACATCGAAAATCTTCAAACCATCAAAAGGATATCGTGCTCTTTATCGGTATTACATAGTAACCAGGAGAAACCTTGTAATTATCTATCATTGAGAAGATGTAGGAATTACCTGTGAAGGATGAATCAGGCATGATCTCCATTGTCAGATCCATAATTCCACCACCACTTATATTTCCTTTTAACCTTGCATATATGCCTCTCCCTTCAAGGGAAAAGGAGGCAATTTTTATTATGTCACCATTGATGGTCATTGCACCCCGTACACTGTGAAAGACATTCAGGGGGACAGTAATCCCCGAAAACGATTTTTCATAAAATCTTGCATCTGTTATAGAAAATTTCAATTCGCCAGATTTGTCTTTGAAAAGGAATTCACCTGACAGAATCCCTTTGCCACTGAAACCCGCTCCTGAAAGGAATGGTATTGCATCTACATGTGCGTTATTACAATAAACAGCAACCTGATGTTTTCCTTTCAGCAGATTGACTTTCCCGCTCATCTTGCCACCACTGATATCTCCATTAAAAGACAGGGTGAGCCGCATCAAAAGAATGGTAAGAGGATTGATTCTTCCAGCCACATTATCTATGGAAATGAGTGTAGCCTGAGACTTTTTGAGTGTAATATTCTGAGATGTGAAATTGTAGAAGAGCCCTTTGTGAAAGCCCGTGGTCTCTATACGGAGATTGTTATCCCTGAGAGAGTTTTCGATCAGGGTTTGCATGAAATCTTCAGGAACTACAATAATCCAGAGACCATACAGAATAATTGCTGTGATAAAGCCAGCAAAAAGAATCCGTTTCATTTTATTTTACCCGAGAAATTATTTAACCAGCCACGGAGTTCACAGAGAATTTTTTAAAAAATAAATCTCTTTGCCGTAAGCAATTCTCTGTGCCCTCTGTGTTCTCTGTGGTTAATTGCATTATTTAGCTTTGACCAAGGCGATTGTCATTGTTATATTGAGCAGGGCAGGGTTTTCAAAAGATGTTTTCATATTCGTCTTTTTTATGGAGAGAATAATAGGTGCATTCTCTATCTTATAGAAGATATTGACCATCTCATTCATATCTACTTTTTCTACCTGGACCTCAGCCTCTTCTTCAATGGCTTCTTTTACATCTTTTGTGCCAGTGGGTTTTACAGATTTAACCTTGCTCTTTAATCCTAAAGGCAGGAAGACCTCATCAACTGCCTGGACAATACCTTCTACCTTTGTAAGGGACTTTTTCCCTTCAACAGCATTCATCTTATCTTTCAACAACAGAAATTCATCTTTCAGTACAAGTAGCTCCTTTTGCTGAGCCTTTATATTGGTGAGGTCGGTTTTTAATGAAGAGGATGTATTGAATGCAACAATACAGATGATGACGGCGATTACAACACCCAGAATTACAAACAATAATCTCCGCTCAATCTTCAGCCTCAAATCTTTTTCTCCTTCGCTGTAATAGTAAATGCTGTACGGTCACGAGAAAATGGTTTCGCATCAGAGATATTGACATCAATTAAAAATTCTTCAAGACTTTTCTTGACCTGCTGGACATCGCTTAAAGATGGGGCCTCGCCCTTGAGAATTATTCGTTCTTTCTCTATTGTTAGATCAGTAAACATTATTCCCTGTCTGCTGCGTTGCGATAAATCAAGTAAAAACTGTAGTGGAGATATGCCGATAAATGTACTTTCTTTTGCTTTTAATTCCTTCATGTGAACCTTCATCTGATAGAGTTCATTCGTTATCTTCTTTTCATTCGGAAAGATACCCGCATAAGTCTTCCTGATTTCATTTTTTACAGATGAAATTTCTCTCTTCGTTGTGATTATCCTGAATGCCATATCAGACAAAAAAATGAGAACCAAAAGCACGAGAAGTATCGCAGTGAGTTTGAGCGACCTTTTTGTCTTTTCAGTATCAACAGTATAGGAAAATTCCCCTCTCCTGAGGTTGATAATAGGAGTGGTCATCTCTTTCAAAGCTGTTGTAATTCGATCATCACCGTGTATTGATTGTGGATTCAGGATCAGGTTTGCTATTCCCTCCCTGGATTTAGATGAAGTCATAAGATGCGCAAGCTCAAGAGATGTTACAGCCTTGGGGTCAACCTTGAAAGACTTCAGGTCTTCCAATATCTTTCTTAAGGTTTCTTTTACGATATATACAACTAAAATTGTGTGCTTTCCGTTACTGCTTCTCAGGGAACAGACATCAAAGACAGTGCTTTCAGCGCCGCCGATGATAATACCCTCAAGCTCAAACGGAACTACTTCCCTTGCTTTTTCCATATCAGAGAAAGGAAGTTCGAGGACCCTGAAATTTAAAAGGCTGAGGGGCAGACTAAGGTATGATTCCTCTACATCTTCAAATATCTTTTCGATACTAAAAGAACCTCCGTCTTTTACAGGTGCAGAGAATGTGTCTTTTACATGAAAGGTATTGCCTTTTTTTTCTATTTCATGGACAAAGACTTCCTCTTCCTTAAGGTCAAGAAAGATTATCTTTTTCATCTTTCATCCCTCATCCTTCGCTTACATTTCCTTCCAGTATCGAACTGTATTATTGCTGCCTGATACATCGAGGACACTTTC
>VGWY01000211.1 GCA_016873575.1 Nitrospira sp.
GCGCTTGCAGGCCGCATTTATAAATTCTGCAATTATACTGGTCTTGCCCGAACCTGCCGTGCCTGATACAAGGATGCTGCTGCCGCGGTAATATCCCTTGCCCCTAAACATGATATCAAGGCGCGGAATGCCTGTCGGGATTTTTTCGGTGGATGCGTCATGGTCAAGTCTTAGGGAGGTTACCGGCAAGATAGAAATGCCCTGCGCATCTATCAGAAACGGATAGTCATTTGTGCCGTGCAAAGAGCCCCGGTATTTTACTATCCTCATTCGTCTTGTGGCTATCTGTTCTGTAGACCCGTGGGCGAGAGTTATCACGCAATCGGCAACATATTCTTCCAGGCCGTATCGTGTCAGGGTTTTCACCCCTTGTTCACCGGTAATGATCGCGGTAACGCCTTTTTCCTTCAGCCATCTGAAAAGGCGCCTCAGTTCAGCCCGAAGGATAGCCTCATCTGTAAAACCTGCAAACAGCCCTTCTACAGTATCCAGCACAACTCTCTTTGCCTTAACAGAATTAATCGCAAGCTCCAGACGAATAAAGAGTCCTTCAAGGTCAAACTCCCCTGTCTGCTCAATCTCGCTCCGTTCAATCCGGACATAGTCTATCGCAAGCTTTTTGCGTGCGACAAGGTCATTTAAATCAAAACCAAGAGAAGAGAAATTCTTTGCAAGGTCTTCAGAAGTTTCTTCAAAACACATGAAAACACCGGGCTCATTATACTGGAGCGCCCCCCTGAGCAGAAACTCCATGGCAAGCACTGTCTTGCCGCAGCCTGCGCTGCCGCAGACGAGTGTGGGTCTTCCCTGCGGCAGTCCCCCTCCTGTTATCTCATCAAGTCCCTGTATGCCGGTGGGGCATTTTCTCAAACCAATCATGGATGGTTTCTTTGTTTTATTCTGTTTGGGCATAAAATCCTCCTTTGAGTCTCTTTGAGACATGAATGTTTCATTTTGCTCTTCATATCTTATATTTCATCTCTGAGGTAATATATTTTCCGATCCAGTTAACAGACTTTGAATAATGGGTACAAGTTCACCATTCATATTTTCTTTGATTACATATGCAACTGCACCGGCAGCAAAGGCTGCATCCTTATATACAGAATCATTATGGATAGTAAGCATCACAATCTGAGTGTGCGGCAGCCTGTCCTTGATCTGCCTGGTCGCCTCAATGCCGTTCATCTTTGGTAATCCGATGTCCATCAGGACAATATCCGGGTGACTGGAGATAGCAAGGGCTACAGCCTCTTCTCCGTCCTTTGCTTCTAAAAAGACACCGTCTGGAAATAGACCCAAAAGGTACTTTAGTATCTGTTTACGCATCCCGTTATTATCTTCGACAATCAAAATAGTTTTTCTCCCTGTCTGGTTTTCCATACTCTATTAATAGCGTGTTTTGGTTTTCTCTACAATCAGGTGAATACCTGAGAATAGACTTCGAAATTCCTGAGGGAAGAAAGCGATCATTGATTAGCTTTTAGCTGTCGGCATTCAGCAATGCAAAACTGCATAAAAGGGGTGAACCACAAAACGCAGGAATAACAAAAAATAAGTTGTTGACAAATGCAATACGATTGTTTATTATGATATTAAGCACACTGCATGAAATCTATAAGCTATATAAAATGGACAGAAAAAAGTATAAAGCATATAGCAAGACATGGAGTTATTCCGAGAGAAGTTGAAGAAGTTTGTTTCAATGAAGAAAACCTTCCATTGATAAGATCAGGGAGAAAAAATCTTCATTATGTTTTTGGCAAAACGTATGCTGGCAGATTTCTTTTCATTGTTATCAGATTTGTAAGACATGGAGAAGTATTAATTATAACTGCAAGAGAAATGAATGAATGGGAAAAGAATTATTACAGAAGGCGGGGTAAATAATATGAAAAAGATACCGAAATTTAAAACTGACGAAGAAGCAGCAAGATTCTGGGATACGCATAGTTTTGAGGAGTATTATAGAGATACAAGAGAAGCTGAAATACAGTTCATCAAGAAACCCAAGAAGGCAGTTACAGTAAGGCTTGATCCCGATGATATTAAATCTGTTGAAAAGATCGCTGAAAACAAAGGCTTAAGCTACACGTCACTTCTGAGAATGTGGATTAAGGAACATTTATCAAAGGAAGCCCAAAAAACTGCTTAAAGCTGTGTCAGGCCTTCCCTGACAGCATGTTTGGTAAGGCCGGCTATGGTGTGTATATCCAGCTTATCCATGATCTGCTGGCGGTAAGTCTCTATAGTTTTAGTACTCACTTTAAGGGTGTAAGCAATTTCCTTTGTCGTCTTTCCTTCGGCTATAAGCTGAAGCACCTCCCGTTCCCGTGGGGTCAGGATGGAAAATACAGAGAGTTTTTCTTTGGATAGAATATGCTTGTATTCCTCAATCATGATATGGGCTATATCCGGGCTGAGGTATGAACGATTCGTCATAACGGCATGTATAGCATTGACCAGTTCAGAAAAAGCAGAGTCTTTCAACAGGTATCCTGATGCCCCTGCATTGAGCATTTCGATTATGAACTGTTTGTCAGAATGCATTGAGAGTGCAATTACTTTAATCTTTGGTGCATTTTCAATGATCCTAAAAGTGGCTTCGATCCCATTCATGTCAGGCATGGTAACATCCATGATGACCATGTCCGGTTTCAGTTTTATGGCCAAATCCACTGTTGTCCGTCCATCTTCTGCCTCTGCAATCACCTTGATACCGGGTTGTTTCTCAAGTAATGACCTGAGCCCGTCACGCATTATCTTGTGGTCGTCTGCCAAGATAACTTTTATGCTCACGTCTTTTTTCTAATACCCCAAAAAATTCTTCCAGTTGTAATTGTAAATGCCGTTTTTTACCTGAAAATTATCCTGCGAAGCGGAAATGATTGCAGCAGATTTGACAGGCAACTTTACATCACAGGATATTCTTAAAAGAGATGCCGCCTGTCTTGGAAAAATCGTCATTGCACTCTTGATCTCAAACAAATGCAGTTTCTGGCCAATTTCCAATATCAAATCTATTTCCAGGCCATCCCTGGTGCGCAAATAATACATTGAAGGCATCTGTCCGGAATGCAGGAACCTCTTTAAGAAATCGGTAACGATCATGGTTTCGAACAAATTACCGTAATTAGGGCTGCCGGCCAATGTTTCCCTGTCATGCAGACCTAAGAGATAGGAAGCAAGGGCGGTATCATTAAAATATAGCTTAGGGCATTTCACCAGGCGTTTCCCGATATTTTTATAATAAGGATATAACAGATAAATCTGGTAACCGGTTTCCAGCACGGATATCCACCTCTTTATTGTCGGCACACTCATCCCGACCTCTTTACTCAGATCTGAAAGATTAAGAAGCTGGCCCGTCCTGATTGCACAAAGTTTGAGAAATCTCTCAAACTGGCTTAAATCGCCAATCTGTGTCAGATTCCTTACATCTCTTTCCAGATACGTGGAGATATACGAGCCGCACCACAATTGCCGGGCTACAGATCTTTTGCTTGCAATCTCAGGGTAGCTTCCCCTTAGTAACACTTCACTTAAAGAAACTTTATCTTCACATTTCTGCTCTGCATTGAGTCCTTTCAGCAAAGCCGGGATATCCCTGCTCTCTGCTCCATTGCCTGTTCTTTCCGAAAAAGAAAAGGGGAGAAGGGAAAGTACGGCTGCCCTGCCTGCCAGAGACTGGCTTATCCCCCGCATTAAGGTAAAATTCTGCGATCCCGTGAACAGCCACTGGCCGGGCTTTCTTTTCCGGTCTATCCGCGTCTTGATATACGATAACAATTCAGGCACATACTGTATTTCATCAATGATGACAGGCGGAGCATACTGTTCCAGAAAGTGAAAAGGATCTTCTTTTGCCCTTATCCTTACGTCAGGATCTTCTAGGGACACAAACCTGTGTGTTTTTGAAAACAGCATTTTCAGCAAAGTAGTTTTACCGGACTGCCTCGGACCGGTAACCACAATCGCCGGAAATGTTTTCATTGCCCTGATAATAACTCTGGCTAAAGCCCGGGGTTTCATGGATATATTTATAACCCTTAATATTTAATATGTCAAGTTATATTTGCAGTTATATTTGCAGGACAATGTACATTTGATTGCTGTACATTGGGTGTGCGACAAAAATATTGGTACTGCTTTTAGGCATAAGCCCGATACTCCCAGAAATCTTCCCAACGGTTACTGAGGAAACAACAACGCAAGGCAATAATACTATTGGCTCCTT
>VGWY01000212.1 GCA_016873575.1 Nitrospira sp.
AAGAAGAAAAACCCTCATGGTTAAAGGTTTCAGGTGATATATAATATCACCCAAAAGGTGAAATCCTAAAAACCAAGAGGGTAAAAAGATGATACAACAAACAATATTTCCATTCAAGTTAGAAATCACGAAGGAGAAATTAACAGCACGGGGTGGGTTAGCGTTGATGGCTGAGTTCAATCATGGGATTGGCCTGAGAGAGCTAACGGATAGGTATTTACCATCTCCCGGAAGTAATCGTGGATTTAATCCCTCAGTCTTTGTAGACACGCTGGTGTTGATGCTGCAAGGCGGTGGCAGAAGTTTTGAGGATATAAGGGAATTAAAATACGAAGAAGGACTAATGAAGCTGATTGATATTAATAGTATCCCTGACCCTGATAGTGTGGGCGACTGGTGTCGGAGGATGGGTAATTTACAGACAGGACAATTGGGATTAAAGGGATTAGGAGGGGTAAGAGATAAGCTCAATCACAGGATGATGAAGAGGGACAAGACAGAGGCATACACATTAGATGCAGATGCGATGGAGATAATAGGAGAGAAAGCGGATGCTTTTTACACCTACAAAGGAAATAAAGGGTATATGCCGATGATTGGATTTTTATATGAAATTAATCTTTGCATATACGATGAATTCAGAGAGGGCAATACAGCGCCTGCTTTTGGGCAGAGGGAGTTTTACAGTGAGTGCAAGAGACGGATGCCCAGGGGTAAGAGGATAGGATACTATCGAGCAGACAGTGCCTCATATCAGGCGGAATTAATAAATGACTTAGAAGAAGACGGAGTTAAATGGACAATAACAGCAGATTTAGATCATGCAGTGAAGACACTGATAGAAACAATACCAGATAATAAATGGGAAGAGCCTGTAAAGGGGTGTGGTTATGAAATAGCAGAGACTGTTCATACAATGGAAGATACAAAGAAGGCATTTCGTCTTGTAATAAAGAGAGAGTTACGGAAGCAAGAGAACTTATTTGAGATGGGGAAATATTTCCACCATGCAGTGGCAACAAATTGGGATGAAGAAGAAAAGGATGCCTTTGAAGTGCTTGAGTGGCATAATCAGAGGGGGCAGGCTGAAAACTTCAACAAAGAACTAAAGAATGGCTTTGGTATGGAGCGAATGCCGTGTGGACAGACAGAAGCCAATGCAGTATTTTTCAGGATAGGAGTAATAGCATACAATCTTTTCATAGGATTTAAGAGGCTGTCGTGTCCTGAGTCATGGATAAAACATACGATAGCAACATTTCGCTGGAAGATGGTTCAAGTAGCAGGTCGGATAGTGAGACATTCTAAAAGTATTATTTTAAAGCTGGCAGTAGATATAGAGAAATTAGAGTTATTTAAAGGGATAAGGAAAAGTATTTTTGAATTGAGTTTAGTTCTTGATGGATAAAAAATATTACTGCAATTATAAGCGAAACGAAAACGGAAGGAGTGGTATGCCCAGAAAGGGCAAAAACGATATAGCTACAAAGCAGTATTTCATTACAAAAGAGGTTATGAGGCTAATTTGAGAGAGATGACCTCTCTATAGTTAAAAAGTTGCCTCTAAATCTCGTACATCGCACTATCTGTAATTTCTATATCGGGATTTGGGGGGGTCTTGAATCTTGACATTTTCAATTTCACCACTCAAAACCCTGACCTCCTCTTACCCCTTTCTCCTTTGCCTTCTTCAGAAAGACTTTTGTAGCATTTTTAAAAGCCAGCACAGAGACCATTTTCATGGTTCTCTCTACGCATAAGTGAGTTTTCCCTTAGGCACAGGGATTTCTCTGCCTAATTCTTTTGCTGTTTCTATCCATTCGTCTATTATAATCCGAGCATTTTTTAATGCTTCTTCATATGTTATTCCATCAGCCATACATCCTGGCAATTCTGGAACTTCAGCTATATAAGCATTATCTTCTGCACTCCAATAGATTATTACTTCATATTTATACATACTAATCCTCCTGATGAAGTTTATATCTTAATATTATATTTCTAACCTGCTTAACTTGGTAAGCTTTTGCTTTTACATCTTTTAACGGCTGAATATTGATGATTTCTTCTACATTGCTTTTTGTAAAAATATGATGGTCGCCCTTTATTCTTTCTTTAAAACCGAAAGATAAAAGCAACTTCCTTAAATCTTCAAACCTTATATTTTTATCAGATAATCCAGACAGAACCTTTTGTATAAATTCCTTTTTCATATTATTAATTAAAGTGTTTAGGGGTCAGCCCTTGAATCTTGACATTTTCAATTTCACCACTCAAAATCCTGACCTCCTCTTACACCTTTCTCTTTGTCTTTCTGTGAAAGCCTTTTGGGAAAGACTTGAGCCATTTAAAATTGCTTAAGTTCATCACGACTGAAGATAATAAGTTTTTTGGGTTTGTATTTTTTAAAAATAATTTCAGTGCATTTTTTCCAAAAGAACCTGTACCGCCAGTAATCAAAATTGTTTTATCATTCAGCATTTGTCCATTTCCTCTATCAAATGATAGGGTCTTTAAATATAGTTCTTTATTTCCTTCCTGGTCTGTGAATAATTCCCTTCTTCTTCTTTTTGGTCGAGGATTCTTTCTGCAAATAGTTTTTGTCAATTTCCTTCAAAAAAGAATAGAAATCATTGAGATGCTTTTTAAGCACGTTAAATATTATGGCGTCATCTATTTTGTCGTACCCATGAACGAGAACATTTCGAGTGCCGGCCATGGGTATGAGAAATTTCAGGGATTTTTCAGCGATAATCCCGTTCTCAGCCAGAACAACAAATACGCCTTTGTTATCTTCAGGCTCTCTCAAGCCTTCCCTTTTGATTATTATTTTGGCAATATCAATGCACCCCTGTATCGCAACTTCGATATTTCTTTCGACTGCATCCTTGATAGTCATATCTTTCAGATATGCTTCAAAGGAAAGCGCTCCAAATTTGGATAATCTTCTCGCCCTTTCCTGTATAACAGCAACCTTGGCCTCAATTTCTTCCAATGAGAACACCTCTCTTTACATCCCTTAGCTCCTGAATAAAAGGCATAAAGTCTTGATATTTATTCTCTAACGTTACTTCGTAAAGGATCCTGTTTGCAGTATTGTCTTCATAAACACATATACCTTTTTTCATGGTGTAATATGCAAAAACAAGAGAATATCCATTCAAAATAACGACATCAACGGTTTTATTCATCCTTTTGCTTATCACAGCACATAATAATTCAGCTTTCTGCAGGGCCTTTAAAGGATGCTCTTTATAAAATCTTTCATGAAAGACAAAAGCAAGGTCTATATCTGATTTTGCCTTTTCTTTCCCTTTTGCATATGAGCCGAATACATAGACGGCAAGCACGAAATTTTCTGCCGGGGATATGAGTTCTTTAACGACTTTTTTTAATTTATTTATCATGCTATCTCTTGCACTTGAGACTTCTTTCATTGTAAAATTTCTTTATCCTCTATTTCCTTAACATCAAAAGAAGAAAACCGCCTGCGCACATATTTTTAAAATACCATTATCTTTTGCGATGTTGCAACGACTAAATGAGGTGATGAGACTAATCAGTATTTCTCGTTGCCAGTTTCAAATTATTTATAATTGCTGTTGCAGCTATAACCGCATCTGCAAGCTTTATGCTTGTTTTTCTTCTTAACCCATCAGTTGCATAAAAAAACATTAAAAGGAGCAAATAAGACATTGTAGAATGGTTTCACTTTTGGATAAAATACCATTGTTTCAGAAATAAAATAAAAAAGGAGTATGGTAATGTATAGAATTTTCTTATCGTTCTTCATCATTCTCTTTGCTGTGTCATCATACGCTGATGATAGTGTAGTCGCTCGAGTAAATGGAGTTGCATTGACTTTAAAAGACCTCGATGACGAGGTGGATCGGCTGATCCCACGTATCACTTTCCACCGAAATGTATATGGTGAAAAGCGTAAAAGGTACTATAAACAGGCTCTTGAGGAACTCATCAACCGTGAATTGGAGTATCAGGAAGCTTCGAAGTTAGGGTTAAAGATAGATAAAGAAAAGGTCGATGACCAGATAAAACAGATGAGAAACAAATACAAATCAAAAGAGGAATTTAAAGCATTTCTCGAACGGATAGGCATGACAGAAGAAACACTACAGGCACAGGTTGAAAAGGATATTCTTATACAGGAAGTATTTAAAAAAATGGTAATCGAACCTTCACGAATGAAGGATGATGAACTGAGAGATC
>VGWY01000213.1 GCA_016873575.1 Nitrospira sp.
AATAGAGATAGAAACTGTCATTGCGAGTGAAGTTGCGAGGCGATGCCGAAGCAAACCCGGAGCGAGATTCCTCACTTCGTTCGGAACAAGCTCCGCAATCTCGCCTTTTTGCAAAGAGATTGCCACGCACCCTTCGGGTGCTCGCAATGACAAATATATCAGGGTGTTAGATTGTCTATCTCTATTTAGAATTTCTATCTTATTTTAAGAAATTAAGGTATACTAATTTTAAGAAAATTAAGGTATATTAAAACATAAGCATTGAAGTGGGGATGATGGAAATTTTGGTTATCCCGATTAGTAACAAGAAACAGATATAAGAACTACGCAGTGAAGATACTCCTTATCTATCCTTATTTCCCTGACACCTTCTGGAGTTTTAAACATGCCCTGAAATTTATTCTTAAGAAGGCAAGCAGCCCGCCTCTCGGGCTGCTGACTGTTGCAGCAATGCTTCCATCAGAATGGGAGAAAAGACTTGTTGATATGAACGTCAGCAGCCTGGATGACGAAGATCTCAGATGGGCTGACATGGTCCTCATAAGCGCAATGGCTGTCCAGAAAGAATCAGTAGGAAAAATCATCACGAGATGCAAATCAGTGGGTGTCAAGATTGTAGCCGGGGGTCCCCTTTTCACGACAGAATATGAAGAGTTCAGGGATGTTGACTATCTCGTACTGAACGAGGCAGAAGTAACACTGCCCCTTTTTCTGGAGGATTTAAAGAATGACTGCCCAAAACATATTTATACCTCTGATCAATGGGCAGATTTAAGAAAGACGCCTCTTCCGCTCTGGAAACTTATCAACATGAAGCATTATGCCACGCTAAACATACAGTATTCGCGGGGATGTCCTTTTAATTGTGAATTCTGCGATATCACACTGCTTTGCGGGCGAGTTCCACGCACAAAGGATAAGGACCAGATCATCAGAGAACTTGAGAGCATTTATTCGTACGGCTTCAGGAGCGGGGTATTTTTCGTGGATGATAATTTTATCGGGAATAAAAGAAAGTTAAAGGATGAGATACTGCCTGCAATTGCTGAATGGATGGAGATGAGAAAGTATCCTTTCTCCTTTATAACCCAGGCATCCATAGAACTATCTGATAATGAAGAACTGATGAAATTGATGGTTAAGGCAGGATTTGATACCGTATTTGTCGGTATCGAAACCCCGAATGAGCAGAGTCTGGCAGAATGCAATAAGTTCCAGAACAAGAACCGCGACCTTCTTGCAAGTGTAAAGAAGATCCAAAAGTCCGGTCTTGAGGTTCAGGCAGGGTTTATCGTCGGATTTGACAACGACCCCCTTAACATTTTTGATACACAGATAAAGTTCATCCAGAACAGCGGGATTGTAACTGCAATGGTCGGTCTGTTAAACGCCCTGCCGCGTACACAACTCTACCAAAGGCTTAAAAAGGAGAAGAGGCTTCTGAAAGACACCTCTGGTGACAATACAGATTTCTCGATCAATTTCATCCCTAAGATGAACTATGATATTCTCATCAGCGGATATAAAAAGATTCTCAACACAGTGTATTCCCCGAAGCATTATTATGAAAGGGTCAAAACATTCCTGAGAGAGTATATTCCTCCTAAGAAAAAGATGTTTCGGTTTAACATGAACTATTTTTGCGCATTGTTTAAATCAATGTTGATTCTCGGTATCATAGGGAAAGAGAGGTTTCATTACTGGAGACTCTTTTTCTGGACCATGTTCAGGCATCCAAAGCTTTTCCCGATGGCAATAACCTTTTCGATTTACGGGTTCCATTTCAGAAAGGTTTTCGAGAAATATATACAGAGTCACTAAGGGTGTTCCTGCCGGAATGATGTTGCCAATCAAACGAGAAAAGCCGCTTGAGGAACAGGTCTTGTTTCTTGACATAATACCCTTTTAAGCCTCTTCCCCGAGGATAGTTAATGGGATCAGGCCTGCACGTGTATTTAAGGAATATTCTGCTATATAATTTCTATCATGTACAAAAATATAAAAAATCATAAAACGAAATCGTCCTGTCCCATGGATGACCTTTTAGAAAATAAATGTATAGAAAAACAGACGTCAACTATTACAAAGTCTCTGCTTAAACTTGCAACTAATACTACTGTTCAGGCAGAAATACCAGATATCGATCGTTATGTAAAAAATCTTAGGAGTGCTCTGAAAGAGGGAGATATTTCCTCACGCGAAATTGCTCTGCTCAACTTGTATACACGATTGCATGGAGCAGGCTCTGGGTATTCTCCATACGAAAGGAAACTACTTACAAAAAGAAAAGGATATTCGTGCTACCCAGGTGGCCTTTCACCGCTCATTAAGGCAGTGCAGTTTATCAAACCCGATTCAGTCGTTGCTGATCTCGGCGCAGGGAATGGATTACAGGGATTGTTGTTACAGCGCATTTGCCCACACCGAAAAACAATCCAAATCGAGATTTCCTCCGAAATGATTCGTTTCGGTCGAATCTTTCAACAGGCACTTGGGATCAGTGCTGATTGTGTAGAGTGGGTTCACGACGACATTGTTAATGTATCAATTGAAACAGCTGATTTTATTTACATCTATCTACCAGCGAAGCCTCTCGAGGGCGGGAAAGCGGTTTACGAGGCTATCGCCCATAAACTCAGTAAGATTAAGAGACCGCTTGTCATCTTTAGCGTAGCTGATTGCCTTGCCAAATTTATAGATAGCCAGTTCTCCATTTTTTATACGGATGGCCACCTCACCTGTTTCGTTAAGGAACAACGTCACGAATAACGGAACATTCCTTAGTGATATATATATGGGGTTCAGGTCTTGTTTTTTTGAATTCCATCGTGTGGCTGGAGAGAGAACGGATAAGATTAAGCCCTCATCGGACCCGGGTATATCCTCCGGGTATCCCGTCCTTAGAGAGCACGATCTGCCACACCTGCAGGCATCGTGCCCTGAAGGTGCCGGCGCTACTCAAAAGATAGTATTTCCACATGCGGTAGAAGCGGTCGTCGTAGAGTTCATGCAGCGTATCCCAGTTCAGGTCGAAATTATTAAACCATGACATCAGGGTAGGATCGTAGTAAGGACCGAAATTGTGCCAGTCCTCGATGATAAAAAGCTTTTCTAACGATTCACTGATCTGCTTCATGGAGGGGATCATCGAGTTCGGGAATATGTACTTGCCGAACCACGGGTCGACGGAGACCTTCGAGTAACTATCTCCGATGGTATGCAGCAGGAAGAGTCCGTCGTCCCTCAGGCACCTATGCACAACCTCCATATATTTTCTGTAGTTCTTATAACAGACGTGCTCGAACATGCCAATGGAGACGATGTGATCGAATGGTTCATTTACCTCCCGGTAGTCCTGAAGCCTGATCTCGACTGGCAGCCCTGCACAGAATTCCCGTGCGAGCGCCGCCTGCTCCCTCGAAACGGTGATACCGACTACGCTCACCCCATATCGCTCCGCTGCATATCCGGCGAAGCTCCCCCACCCGCAGCCGATATCGAGCACCCGGTCACCCGGCTGAAGTCCCAGCTTCCTGCAGGTCAGGTCCAGCTTCGCTTCCTGCGCCTCGTCGAGATTCCCGGCATTCTTCCAGTAGCCGCAGCTGTAGACCATCCGCCTGTCGAGCATCCTCCTGAAGAGATCATTACCGAGATCGTAATGCCTCTCTCCGACCGTAAATGCCCTTGACCTGCTCGCCAGATTGAAAACAACCGCCTTGAGGATATCGAACTGGAGCTTCAGATTTCTTTTGACCGCCTCTTCAGGCCGCAGAGGCATGAGCCTGTAAAAGAATTCATCGAGGCGATCGCAATCCCACCACGCGTTCATGAAGGATTCGCCGAGCCCGAGGCTCCCGTCCCTGAGAACCCTTTTGAAGAACCGCTCATCCTTTATACGTATGTCCCAGGGACTGGAGCCGTCGATGGCGATTCCCACAGGATGCAGGATCTCCTGAATAATCCCTCTGAGTTTTCCGATCTTCATACGTCTTTCGAAATAATACAGCCTTGTCTTAATCTTAGCAATTTCAGCAGGAAATTCAAGTCCAGATCATTCTCGGGGGACAAGTCTTAAAATATCAGTTTTCCTTTGGCTGACAACAAAGTGGTCAAATAAACAAGGTCCCTGGTTCTGCACGCTTCAGCAGTTTAAGGGAGAAAAGGAT
>VGWY01000214.1 GCA_016873575.1 Nitrospira sp.
TTTCGATCTCTTTGAGGAGACCCTCAATCTGGGTTTTTACTGTGTTCTTTTCTGACCTGAGATGTTCAATCTCCTGGCTTTTTTCGTTGAGAAGTCCTTCAAGTTCCGTGATCCTTCTCTCCATAATGGCCTTTTCCTCTTTAAGGGTCTTGACCCTCTCAATTGCCGCTGCAATTTTATCTTCGAGATTCTTGAGTTTTTCCACAGGCATAACCTCCTTTCTCACATTTCCGGGTTGTTCATTCTGTTGATTGTCATCAAAGAGGGTCTTCTTCAAAACCATTGCATTTAAGATAACAAAGATTTGAATGAAAGTCTATATGTTTTCAAGTGAGATTTCTTTTGTATCACCCTCTTCTGGATAGATACGTTTATATTCAAAAAGTGTTGTTAAAACCCTCTTTACATAATTTCTGGTTTCATTGTAAGGGATATCTTCAATGAACTCATCTGCAGATTTATAATTCCCCTTCTGTATCCACCTCCTCACGGTTTCCTCTCCAGCATTATAAGCAGCAATGGCATAAGAATAAGAGCCGAATTCTTTTATTAAGGTGCTCAGGTAATACGTTCCGAGGTTTAAGTTTTCGTTTGGATTATATATCTTGGATGCACTGGTTATCCCTAATTTCAACTTATTGTCAAGCCGGTATGCAGTCTGGGGTATGAGCTGCATGAGACCGAGAGCACCTGCATTAGACCTTGCATTCAGATCAAATTTACTCTCCTCTCTTACAACAGAAAGAATGAGAAACGGGTCAACACTATGTTTCCTGGAGAGGGGTTCAACAGTATCCCAATATGCGCGCGGATAACAGAGTGAACGCATTTTTTCTGCACAGGAAAGTCTTTCGGTAAGGTTGACCATATATTGATAATCACCAAGTTCTTGAAATTTCAGAGCAATATACAGGAGATCGTCTACAGAGCTTGTTGCTTTTGAAATTTGAATCAGCTCAAGGAGCGCCTCTTTTGATAGACCGATTTCAATAAGCACTTCTACACGGTCGTTCCTTTTTGACGCAACAGGGATAACGTCAACTGCCTTTTCGTTAAAATCCCCCCCAGCCCCCCTTTCCCAAAGGGGAGTATGGGGGGATTTGGAAGGATTAGTTCCGTTGTTTTTAATTTTGTCATTAGAGATATTTGTTTCTTTGGTAATCGATTCTGTGGAGGATTTTTTCATCCTCACATATGACATGATGCTGTAGAAATCTCTGTCCTTTTTCATAATTGTTTGATAGATGTCGAGGGCTTTCTCTCCAGAGGCCTCGAGACTACGTGCTTTCCAGTAGAGATATTTTGTATCATTGTAGTTTTGAGAGAGTTTTGTGAATGTTTCAGATGACTTTTTGTAATCCCCTGTGAGAAAATAAGTCCACCCGATGCCCCAGAGGGCATCCTCGGTTTCTGCAGAAAACTGTTTTATGACATCCTGATATATTTTTATGGCTTCCTCAATCTTCCCATCCTTCCTCCTGTCAGAGGCAACGGTAATAAGGATAGGGCCAGCCTTTTTATCCCCGGATTTCAGAAGTTCCTTGAGGACGGTATCGAATGCCTCCTTTTCACCAGCACGATAGAGTGAGCGTACTTCCCAGTATTTCTCATCAGCCTTTTTATAGAACTCTGCTGCTTCACGATACCTTTTCTGTCTGAAAAGGGAAAGGCCGAGGCTTTTGAGAATTTCGTTTTTCAGGCTCACATCGTCTTTCTCAAGTGCTGATTTAAGAATAGTTTCAGCTCCTTTAAAATCCATTAACTTCATGAGATTTGATGACCGTTTTATCAGGTCTTCCACAGTTATGTCAGATGGGATTAGTTCATTGTATGCTTTTTCTGAATATAGGCCGGCATCTATATAAAGCTCCTTGAAGATCGGCTTTGCTAAATCCTTCTTATCATTTTTCTTAAGCCACCGGGCGTACAGGTACTTGATCTCTGTGGTATCAGGATATTCTTTTAAAAAGGATTCAAATGTCTGCTGAAGATTTTCTTCTGAGACTTCTTCAGCCTCTTTCACCTCGTTTATACGCGTTTTTTTCTTGATGGGTGAATTAGGGTATTTGTTAAGAAGTGTACGAATAGCATTAAGAGACTCTCCATGCTTTCCTATTTCATGGTAGGCTTCAGAGAGCCATAATAGGGCATAATCTCCAAGGAGAGGAAACTCTTTTTCTGCAGCAGAGAGACTTACTATGGCATCTTCATATTTCCTGTTTTCAAGTTCATTTCTGCCTTTTTTCAGTAAAGCTTTCCCGTCTATGTCACCACCAAAAGACAGTGAACAGTAAAAAGTGAACAGTAAAAGGCACAAAAGATACTTCATGAAATTATCATAGCTAAAATAGTATTTTTAGACAATATTTAGACGATAAGACATGTGACAGTCAAAGTCAATTTCTTGACTTCTCCATAACTCCATAGTAGTTTATAATTACCGGTAAGGAGAATGTGTAATGCTTGATGCGAGATTTGTGAGGGAAAATACTGAAAAGGTTATGAAAGCCCTTGAACAGAGAGGCTACGACACGGGTAATATTGCTGAATTCCTGAAAATCGAAGATGAGAGAAGATCTTTGCTTCTTGAGGTAGAGAGATACAGGCAACAGAGGAATGAGCTCTCCGAGAGAATCTCCAAACTGAAAAGAGAGGGCTCTGATGTAACCTCAGAGACTCAAGAGGCAAAGAATGTCTCTGAGGCAATAAAGATGAGAGATGAGCGTCTGCGGGAGCTTGATGAAAAGACAAGGATAGCCCTGCTGAATATTCCTAATATTCCCCATGAATCTGTACCTGTTGGAAAGGACGAGACGGAAAATGTTGAAATACGGAGATGGGGTGAGCCGAGAAAGTTCGACTTTGAGCCACTGAATCACTGGGATATTGGTGAAATACTCGGGATTATTGACTTTGAGAGGGCATCGAAGATTGCGGGCTCGCGCTTTGTCCTTATGAAAGGGCCTGGCGCAAAGCTCGAACGGTCACTAATGAACTTCATGCTAAATGTGAATACATCAAAGGGATATCAGGAAGTCTTGCCTCCAATTATTGTGAATAGAGAAAGTATGACAGGGACAGGGCAACTTCCAAAATTCGCAAGTGAACTGTTTACAATCGCTGACCCTGAACTCTATCTCGTACCCACTGCAGAAGTGCCTGTAACAAATATCCATAGAAATGAAATTCTTAAAGAAGAAGAACTTCCCATTTATTATACAGCCTACACACCGTGTTTCAGACGTGAGGCAGGTTCATATGGGAAGGATGTGAGGGGCCTTATCAGACAGCATCAATTCAATAAGGTAGAGCTTGTCAAATTTGCAAAGCCCGAAGACTCTTTTGGGGAGCTTGAATCCTTAACAAAAGATGCTGAGGATCTCCTTCAGCGATTAGAGCTTCCATACAGGGTTGTTGCTCTTTGCACAGGAGATTTAGGGTTTGCTGCTGCAAAGACTTATGATATTGAGGTATGGCTTCCAGGACAACAGAGATACAGGGAAATCTCTTCGTGTTCAAACTTTACTGATTTTCAGGCAAGAAGGGCGAACATAAGATTTAAGCGAGGAGGGAAGAAAGGGACAGAGTTTGTCCATACGCTGAATGGCTCTGGCCTTGCCATAGGACGCACTGTTGTCGCTATCCTTGAAAACTACCAGCAGAAGGATGGGAGTGTGGTTATCCCTGAGGTATTAAGAAAATATATGGAAGTGGAAACAATAAAGTAGATAAACCATTCTTGTCTAATCTGATAGCTTCTCCCCTTTTTTGTATCTGATGTATTCAATAAGACCTAAGAGGCTACCTATTGTCACAGAAAGAAACCACGAGAGAGAAATTGCTGTTGCGACTTCTGGCTTGACTCCAATAATGCCGAAAAAAAAGACAAAGGCGCCTTCTCTAATACCGAGCCCTGATATAGAAATTGGAAGCATTGTAAACAGGATAATGATTGGCAGGAAGATCAGACATGCAAGGAATGGTATATGCTGTCCCAATCCGAGTGCGAGGATATATACGGCTGATATACCCAATATTTGAATAATTATAGATATCAGTGATGCCTTAACGATAACAACTTTATTATTCCAGTAGGAATGAAAATAATCATAAAATTCTGAGAGTGTCCTCATCCTTTTTCCGAGACGCAGACCGAAGAT
>VGWY01000215.1 GCA_016873575.1 Nitrospira sp.
GATGGGGATGGGTAAGGCGTGTTATTTTGAATATCGTTGAAAGGTAATTAAACGGCAGGTTCTAATGCTATGCACTTATTGTTACTTTTGGCTCTATTTTTATTATTACTAACAATTGTAACAGAATTTATAAGAACTAAAATTCACTGAGGCACGGCACAGGCAGATAACACGTTGCAAAAGACTAACGTCCAAACCCTTCGGGCTCCTTTTGCAACGGAAACGTTATCTGCTCACTGCGGGCGAAGGAAAGGAGATAAAGTCATGAGAATTATGTTGATTAGTGTTTTTTGCCTAATAATGGTGGGGTGTGCTGGGTTACAACTTACTCGTGACCAGATGAGGGAAGTACGTGCTGTCACCTCTGGAAAAATCGGCTGTCCATTTCCTGATATTGAGAATGCAAGAGTAAAAATGTCAACTTCATCCTGGACTGCAAAATGTGAAGGGAAAACCTATTTTTGCTCAGGTGACGATTTCTTTAGAGGCGTTACCTGTACTGAAACAAAATGATACCATAAGCTTTTTACACGCAGTCTTGACGGAAAGGAGGTGGCTGCTTGAAAAAGGAATGAGGTTCAAACCTTCAAAATTCATTTTTAAAAAGGTTTTGCCCGCAGCAGCAGATAACAGAGATTTTTCTAATGTAAAGTTCTCAGATTTGTTATCATAAAGCAAAAGAAAGGAGGCGATAAAATGTCTTACAAGGTTAGTATTGTAATCGAAAAAGATGAATATGGATATTACGCATACTGCCCTGAGCTTGAAGGGTGTCAATCACAGGGGGACTCTTTAGAGGAAGTCATAGCCAACATTAAAGAGGCTATCGAACTATATTTAGAGACATTATCAGAAGACGAAATAAAAGAGTCTTTAAGCAAGGAAATTCTCACTACAGCGGTAGAGGTGCAGGTTGCCTAAACTGCCATGTCTGACACCATCTGAAGCCGAATCGATGCTTTTGAAGGCTGGCTTTGAATGGATCAGAAGCAAAGGCAGTCATAGAATATACATTAAAGCAAACAAAAGAGTTGTTGTTCCCTTTCATGCTGGTAAGACATTACACCCTAAAATAGTCAGACAAGTTCTCAAGGCTATTGAAACAGCAGAATAATATATATTGCCCGCAACGACAGATAACAGAAGTGCTTGAGATTAAACATCCAAAGGCTACGCCCTTCTCAAGCACTCAAAACGTTATACGCCATTGAGGGCATTGAGGAGGAAAGAACATGAAAACTGAAAATAGTAGAGTAGGGAACTGGCGTAGTAGCGAATGCCCTATCTCCAGTTCCCCCTCATCAAACCGTACATTCAGTTTTCCCGAATACGGCTTTCCAATCATCTTCTTCCATCAGCTTTCGCAGTCAGTTTGTAAGGAGCACTCGTAGGTATCTTGTAAAGATTAAGGTTCTCATAAAGATAGTGGTAAGGGTATGACATGAATCTTCTTGCCTTCCTATGCTTGTGTCTCAGATATATTTGTACTCGTTCCTCAAGGTATCTCTTCATCTGTGACATGTATCTACTACAGCTTCCATAGCGGAAATATCCAACCCATCCTCTTACTGCTTCGTTTACCTTCCTAATGACTACCTCCGTCGGTATTGCAAGGTTCGTCCTGCCAGTTAGGCTTTTTACCTCTCCTTTGATATGTTTCAGCGACTTCTTTGAAGGCCGTATCAGGGGAAATTCTCTGCCTGTCCTGACACTTCTCTTTACACCTATGGTGAATCCAAGAAAGTTGAAATCCTCTCTCCTGGCACATACCACTTTCGTTTTGGCATCATTAAGGCTGAGTTCCAGATTGTTCAACACTATCTTTATCCCCTTTAATATCCTTTCCGTATTGCCGCTGCATAATACAACAAAATCATCAGCATATCGGATTAGCCTCGCCTCCAATCTCTCCTGTACCTTCTTCATTTTCCATATCGTATCCAGTACATTCAGATAGATGTTAGCGAGAAGCGGAGAGATTACCCCTCCCTGCGGAGTCCCTCTGTCATTGCCTTTGTACTTCTTCTTTCCATTGTTTTCTTCTACTACCGGAGCTTTTAACCACATCCTGATTAGTTTCAAAATATTCTTATCCACTATTCGTTTAGCTACCAGTTTTAGAAGTTTGTCATGAGGTATGGTGTCAAAATACTTCGAGATGTCCGCATCTATTACTTGAGTTTTCCCGCTGCGTAACTGCAGAGATACATCATCCATAGCGTGATGAGCATCCCTCTTTGGTCTGAATCCATAGGAGTTTTCCTGAAAATCAGCTTCAAATATCGGTCCAATTATTATCTTTACTGCCATCTGTACCACCCTATCTTTGATGGTTGGTATCCCCAGTGGTCGCTTACTGCCGTCCGGCTTGGGAATATAAACTCTCCTCACAGGACTGGCTTTATATTCCTTCAGCCTGAGTTTCTTCGCCAAATCTTCCAGATACCCCTGTGTTCTTCCTTCCATCTCCTCGATGCTCTCAAATGTTTCGCCGTCTATCCCGGCTGCACCTTTGTTCGCTCTAACAAGTTTATAGGCATGGTTCAGGATGTCCATCCTATATACTTTGTCGTAGAGAAGATAAAATCTGTACTCTTTCTCCTGCTTGGCCTTCTGGTATAGTTTCTTCTGAAGTTCCTGAATTTTCTCAGGAGTTTCAAGCATTCCGCAATCTCCTTTCCTTCTCTCCTTTAGAAACATTATGAAGGCATTGCCCCTTCCCTCTCTCAAGGTTGTGTTGTCCTTGAAATGCTGTCGGTACTATGGGCAACTCCGACTCCCTTACAGACCCGATGAGATTTCGTTTCCTTATACCCACCAGTTGCCGTCCTGCACGGCATCTGCAAGGGTCTCCCGTGCTTTCCCATGTGGCTTCCCTTACGTGTCGCCCCTGTTACTCCGAGAATCCATCTGTCGGTTACGACAGTTTTCGTTAGGACAGGTGTTCAGCCTTCCCCATCGGTTCACTGGGTCGGCAACTCTTATAGGTTAACGAAGCTACATATAGGTTCGCTTTCGCTGCAACCCGTAAGTTTGCTCGGCTCTCTTACAGAGCCTTTGTCAAGGAACTTAACGCTTTAGGTTACCCCTTGCGTCTCCCTCAAGCTACGTGGATGAACTGTCAAATTTCCACGGTTGGACTTCAACCAACAAGTCACATGTCATTCACGGCATACAAACCGTCCTATTTTATTATTTTTATTTTGTCTTTATTTTTTTATTTACATTTAGTTGGATATCATTTTCTGATGGGGAGGAAGTCAGAACTTATACGTTAGCACCGACTTCAACAGCAGAACAAATAATTAAAGAAATAATCGACAAAAGAGACTATCCTAACTCGTTTTTTATCAAAATAACAGCTCCAACAAGTAATTTGGATGTGAACGGCATTCTTATTAACGAAAAAGATATTGTAGTTATCGCGAAAATCAAACCCAACATAATGAAGATGTTCACGGACAACCCTGATCTTCCAACAGAATTTCGTGATAACAAAGGAGTTCCGCCGGAAATTTCACTCGGTCCTTATTATTTGAATTATCTTTTATTCATCTCGACTGACGTCAAATTATCCTCTTGCAAGTTATATAGAAAGGATGTTAGTTTGACACCAGCTATTTTAAAGCGGGGCACGTATTTGTGGTATTCTGGTGCCAACGGAATCTTTTTAGAATCGACAGAAGGTCATTTTTTGGTTCCAGCTCAAACTCCCCTTAAAGGAGAGTTGCTAAGACCCTTTAGCCCGACTCGTGACCCATCTGCACGCTGCATCATGACCCTTTCTAGTAGTAATGAATATCGCGCTATCCAGTGTAAGACTGGTGATAGTGCTTTATTGCAAGCAAATGTCGAAATCTTGCAGGATAATAGAGGATTTATAATCAATACACCGACAAATACTCTTTTGTTCAAGTAATTAAAAAGATGGGCCGGTTCTATTTAGAAATGCCCCCAACGGCGTATAACAGCAGGCTAAAAGGAAACAGATTGAATGGCAAATGCTATCGCACTTCTTTTAGCCTTAAACGTTAGCGAAAATTGTGGGCATTTGAAAAATATAATGATAAAAAGAACAACCACCCATTTTTTATTATGATTTTTGTAACCGTTGAATAATTAGGAGGTAAGGAAGATGTCAATTCCCTCTAAGAAG
>VGWY01000216.1 GCA_016873575.1 Nitrospira sp.
ATAGGAAGAACAATTGCATCCATCAAAGATAAAGACCAAAAGATCCTGTGGGGACGTTCAGCCGGCATGTGCGGGATTTGTCGGGTAAAATTAACACTCGACGACGGTGGTGGCGATCCCACAACAGTTGGCGCCATGTGTCCATAGTTGGAGAGAAGGAAGGCTCTGCAAGATACCATAGTGACCTTTCAGACGAAGATAGAAACTCTTATTCAAACCTTATTCTTCTGTGTTCACACCATCACGACATTATTGATAAAGACGAAAAGACCTATTCCATAGAGCTACTACAGAGCTACTACACAAAATCAAAGTTGACCATGAAAGCTGGGTTACAGAAAACCTATCGAATCAAGAACCCGATCCAGATGAGCTTGTGTATTCCGATCTTATCGATACAATTACAATTATGTTGAAGTTCGAAAAGTGGCCATGGTTCGTGGATCACGCTGTAAGAAACTTGGTACATGAAGACTTCGTAGATGCGCAAGGTGTATTAAATCGAAAGCTGTTAGGGGCTATTTGGCCAGAAAAGAAGCCAGAACTCAAAACATCCATTATTGAGTTTCTGGACGCCTTTGACCACTACATGTCTCATTTTCTGAGTAATGCAGAATTAAGGCAGTCTTTTCTATGCCGTGACTTAACTTATAAACGTGTGCGGAATAATCCAGATTATTACAAATTCAAAGAAAATGAAGCCCGCTGGTCTGACATAAACTTCTTGTTACTATGCAACTATACAAACAAGTTGAACGCGTTCGCTTCTGCTGTGCGTAAGTTCTCAAACCCAATGTATTTTCGTATTAGTGGTAAGTTCCTTATTGAGGACAAACAGGGGTATAGATTTGGAGGAGAAAACACAATAATACGACCCCAGTGAATTAGATATTTCCGAAAAACTCAATGATCTTGGCTATAAGATTGATTCTACTGCTAACGAGTAGGGACATCGGATCGGCAAAGGGGCATCTTGACTATTGACAATTAAGAGTAGATTATCATGATGAATCATTATGGCAAGCTCTTACTTTTAATTTTTGGTGCATTATAAAAAAGGCTGGTTGGCCAGGCTGAAAGGTGATTATGTCTAAAAACTTTCTATGAGACTTGTAAAAATGAGGGATTTTAAGAAAAAAATGAGGAGAGTGGAAAAATAGGTTTTAAAATGTGTAAAATGAATAAAGAACAAAAAACTGGATTAACTACAGAGGGCACAGAGAAAAGATAAAAAATGAACCATTCATGTCTTAAAGAGACACAAAGGGCAATGGAAATAATCCCCCTTAACCCCCCTTTAAAAAAATCCCCCTTCTGTCCCCCTTTTCTAAAGGGGGATATAGGGGGATTACTATGGGGAAAGGGGGGATTTGAAAAGGGGTTCACCCTCCTTGAGATCATTGTTGTTGTCTTTATCCTCAGCCTTCTTGCAGCCATCATCGCACCAAGGATAATCGGCAGAACAGATGATGCAAGGATTACAGAGGCAAAGGTTCAGATAAGAAATTTTGAGACTGCTCTGAAATTATTTAAACTTGACAATGGCTTTTATCCCTCTACTGACCAGGGACTTGAAGCACTTGTTGAAAAACCGACTATTGGAAGGATTCCGAACAATTACAGAGAAGGTGGCTATCTGGAACAAAAGAAAATACCGCTTGATCCATGGGGTAATCCATATATCTATGTTTCTCCTGGTATTCAAGGAGATTTCGATATCCTGAGCTTTGGTGCTGATGGCAAAGAAGGCGGCGAAGGCAAGGATGCAGACATTAAAAACTGGGAGATGTAGGTCAGGATTTACCCTTCTTGAGCTTATCACTGTCATATTTATCATATCCTTATTGTTGGCCATTGTATTCCCCTCCTTTTACGGATTTGGAGAGAAAAATCTGAAGACTGATGCGAGAAGAATCGCATCTGTATTAAGGTACTTGAATGATACTGCAATCGCTACAAAGGAGACCTACTTTTTGAAATTTGACTTCGATAGAGATACCCTCTCGTGGAAAGATTCTGATGGCGAGAGAAAAGAGGGATTCAAAACACTTTCATCTGTAGAACTCCAGTCCAAAGGAGAAGTTAAAGAAGGACAAATTATGATATTGTTCAGCTCCTTAGGTATCCAGGAAAACATAACAGTTCACTTGAGGGATAAAGATGAAGAAATGGCAGTTACTTTTAACCCAATCAGTGGAAGGGCAAAAATAATGCAAAGTGCAAAATGAAAAATGCAAAATGTAAATTAAAAAATTTTGAAATTTGCAATTTGCAATTTGCAATTTGCAATTCCCGCCTGCCTAAAGCAGGCGGGTTTACCCTCCTTGAGATCATGATTGCTCTTGCAGTTATAGGCGGACTTCTTGTAACTCTTATCTATACACTAAATTATCATCTTGGTATAGCTGAAAAGCATGAGGCTATAACAATCACATCCATGCTTGCCAAAGAAAAAATGGCAGAAATTGAAAAGAATCCGGCAGAGACAAAAGGCACTTTTCCTGAACCTTATTCTGATTATCATTATATGACGTATGTCAAGGATACCCCTTATACAGGCATGTCAGAAATCTCGGTTACGGTCAGCAATGGCAAAGAAGAGGTTAGATTCAACGAATTAATCCAAAATGTAAAATGAGGAAAATACTCGTCACTCGTTACTCGTTACTCGTCACTAATATGGGCTTCACCCTCCTCGAGGTGCTGCTCGCTTTTACAATACTTTCCATAATCCTTGTCGCCCTTTACACCACATTTTCCCTTTCTCAGAGGGCCATGAGCGGTATTGATGAATCCCTTCTGAAACTCCAGGAATCCAGAATGGCAATAGATGCGATGCGGAGGGAAATAGATTCCATTTTGTATAGACCAGAAAATAAAAATTCTGTCTTTAAGTTAGAAGACAAAGATATATATGGTAAGCAGGCATCAAGATTGTTCTTTACCGCCTTTTCACCCTTGATGCCAGGCCTTTCATTGATTTCTTACTACGTGGAAGAAAAAGACGGGAAACTCATACTCTTCAAAACCATGAGTTCTGCTTATGCATCAAATGCTGAGGGAAAAGGAGTAGAGGTTGTAGAGGATGCTGAGGCATTTATGGTCGAGGTACTGGATGGCAACAAATGGGTCAAAACATGGGATACATCAGAAACAAAAAGACCTCCAGAAGAGATCAAAATTACCATTACAGTATTATTGAAAGGGAAAAGGGTCTCCATTTCTGAAACGGTAAATCCAAAGATAGATAAGACACTATGAATTTCAAATTTCCAATTTCCAATTTCAAAACAGAAAAATCTAAACTCCGCATTCCCCAATCCGCAATCCGAAATTCAGAAGGCATTGCCCTTGTCCTGACCCTTATGGTGCTTGCTATCATAACAGCAATGGTTGTGGAGTTTGCATATGGTGTTTACACAAGTACAAATGCCCTTTATAACTGGCAAATATTACAGAAACTTTCTCTTGTTTCAAAATCAGTGGTGAAGATAGCTTCAAAGACCCTTGCTGAAAATACCCGTATCAGGGATTACACATATCCAGGCTTTTTGGTACTCTCGTATGAAAATCCCGTTGAGGATTTTCACGGAACTGTGATACTGAGAATCGAGGATGAGAATTCTAAGTTCAACGTAAACTCCCTTGTCTATCAAAATGACCAACTGAATGAAAGTGCATATAATTCCTTTGTAAGACTTCTCAAGGCATTAGGTCTCCCCCAACATATTGCTGACAGAATCGTTGACTGGATTGATCCTAATAAAGCACCAAGGCTGTCAGATTCTGAGAAGGTATCAAAAAATGCATTTCTTGACAGTGTTGACGAGATTCAATTAATCCCCGGAATAGGCGGGGAAAATTATAAAAAATTATTACCCTATGTTACGATATATGGAAATGGACTCATAAATATCAACGGGGCAGAAATACCTGTGCTTATGTCCCTTCATGATTCCATTACGAAAGAAATGGCTGAAAGAGTTGTTCGGTACAGAGAGACTACACCTTTTGAAGTGAAAGGAAATATTACCAGAGTTACAGGTTTTGAAAGTATAGGCCTTTCTTTACCCATCACAGCTAAAGGTACTGCCTTCCGTATAATATCCACTGCGACAGAAGGCAATATCAAGAGGGTCATAGAAAGTGTCCT
>VGWY01000217.1 GCA_016873575.1 Nitrospira sp.
AAATTGAGATAACGTAATTGATGCTGTTTTTTTTTGATAGCCATACGTCAGACGGAGGATCACGTCAATAATTTGTCTAACTTCGCCAGGCAGGCGGTGACGTGCCATGGCTTCAAGTAGTTCATTCGCGAGTCGAGTGTAGCCATCCTCAAGTTGAGGACTTGCACTTTTTTGCATATGTTTTTGAGTAGCATAAATTAAGAATCATTATTTTTTTCTTCATCGGTATATTCCGGTGTGAAGCATTCCCCACATTGGGGACAAACCCAATATGCATCTTCAACCCCATCTGCATAGGCTTCTTCATATCCATAATGCTTTAGGATAACAACCGCATGAACCTGATGCGGTTTAGTGTCTTTCTTTTTCATTTAAACCTCCTTGCCCGCACAGGTTATGCGGAGCGTGAGAATCACGGATTATTAACCCCTTCCAATAAAAAAACATGAATTTAACAGCAAAAGATAAATTCTCACCTAATACTAATGAATGTGTAAATGCTTTTATGCCAGCAACCAATAACCATATCTCCCACAGTGGGTATTTTTTGCCTTCATTGGGCAATCTAAACAATATAAAATTAATAAGAAAACTCATAACAAATAAATCCACTGGATGGCTAATAGCCACCAATGTTTTTTGTCGTTACAGCAATGATTAATCATACTGAATCACGCCCAAGGATATAAAAAAGATGCCCAACCACATAGCATATAATCAACAACTGCCACCACTCCAGTCCTCTTTCTTTGGGTGGGGAACTATTGAGGCAACTGATATCCTGTTTATTCTTATTGCTGCCGTTGTCTCTTATTACTTCGGAAGGCGAAAGACTAAAAGAGAACGGCATAACGATGCTTATGAGTCTTTCTATAAAACCCTTATCCCGACCATCAAAATACTGCTGAGGAATAAGGACGCTTTCAGCATCCATTGGAATAAATATGAAGACTGGCAAAAAAAATGCAAGAAATATGAAAGCTGCGTAATGCTTAAATGAATAAAATACAGACATAAAATGACTAATGTCTTCAGTGGAACGCCTGAGTGCCCCCAAACTTTCAGACAGGTTAAACCGTTTGACAACGGGACGGTCACTAATCGTCTGGAAGGAGGTGTGTAATTTGGCTAACATCAAATGCAGACCTGAAAGGGTAGGCAAGCCTGGGCCGAAACCCGTCAAGGTAGAATCGTACAAGCGGTCTACCCCAAAGCCTATAAAAGGCAAGTGCGGTAAATAGGCTTTAAGCTTGTTGCTCAGGCGTTCCACTAATAGTATTACGCCCCGCTGGTTAGCCATGTCGTTATCTGGTTTTCCCATTTTATTCAGTCCTCCTTTGCGACTCCCTGCCAATTTTGCTTCTTATCAAAACATTCACACCCGATTGAATGCTCAGGCCAATTAGAATGGGCACGAGGATACATTCCAGGATTAGCACATATCCAACCCCTTTGAATCCCACAAATGCACTTGTCGGTTTCATAATGAGTTTCGAGCACTTTTCTGACCATTCTTCCGTCATAGAAAGTATCGCGGCAATGAAAATGATCCTCCCAATGGTAGGCACACTGGCAACAACATTGTTTAAAATTGTCCGTCATATAGCATTTAATCTTTTGATTCATCTCATATGTCTATGATTTTCAGGTCTATGATAGAATTATATTGGTTCTGTTCATGTATAATTTCTACCTTAGAACCAGATATTCTTGCATTATTGGCCTTTTCTGCAAATTTAAATTCTTTTGTGGAATATTTAATGTTATCAACAGTTATGAGATATAATATACCCGTCCCTGATTGTTTTTTCTGCACCTCATCTACAAGGCCGATAACGATAACTTGTTTTGGTTTTTCATTGGATTCCACATTAGATTCTGGCTCTAATTCTTCAACCATAGCGGAATCTTTACGTTTCCACCGTTTAACTTTTTTTCCATACTTATCTGTGGTTTCATATTGCTCACCATACTTTTTTATCCATTCTCTACAAAACGCAGGTTTCCACACCTGTGAACCACAGGATAACGTCTTTGCTGCAATTCTCCTAACTGCCTCCCCTTGTGCACCCTCAAGAGCGTCTGTATAATCCATACGACCTGTGGGATAATAATCCATAGCTCCCCATGCCTCACCGCACATTGTACCCCTAATAAGTAAAACAACTTCTGCCATTAATTTATTACCTTCTTTTTTAATACTTCTAAGAACAGGTGTCCACTGCCCAGGACGCAGTACCTGCGTTAATCTTTCTCTAATGTAAATATGGGGAATATAAAGCTCCCCAGTAGGTTTAATCTCAATCTCATCATCAGTAAATTCTTTCATCAAAGCCTCAGATTCTTCTTGAGTTAGAATCAATGTTGATGCCTTTTCGTAAGCTGATTTAAGCAGTTCATTAACATGGATAACCCTTGCTTCTGCTGGTGATAACTTCTCAACTTTTTGAATCTGACCTTGAATATCGTCATAAACCGTTAAGGCTTTCTCAACTTCTTTATTTATCATCCCCTGTGCTTGTGTAGCACTTTCTTCAGCTAAACCTTCCATATTATCCTCCCATCTTCTGTTGATTCTATTACATCCCCTTCATAAATTTCCTTTTTTAACTCCTTTCTTTATAAAAAAGATGAAAAAAGTCTTTTGTCTTTTGCTTCTTCCCATGCTTTTTCCCATCCGCAAAAAATACAAACTAATCCCCAATCTTTTGCATTGTAACGAAATAATTGTTTATTTATAATATTGCCTTCATGTCTTTTGCATTTTGGGCAAGTAAATTCATAATTTTTTGTTGTAATATTTACATCATCTTTTTTCATTGTGACATTCTTCCTTACTTTTTATAATTTCTTTTTTAAAATTTTATGCAATTTATGTAACTCCAATGCTGCCTTAAATGCTTCCCATGCATCTGACAATGAATGCCAATGATGATGATGAAAAGCAGCCTCTTCTTTGCTGATACGCAATAAATGAAATCCGCCATCAAGTGACATTTTGATGTTATTTTCTTCCCATAACATACGGTAAGCTGCAAGCTGTATTAACATATCTTCATAAACTCCTGAAGATGTCTTCCAATCGAGGAGAGCCAGTTTATCAGAAATATAGCCTATGCAGTCAGGTGTGCCTCCAAATTGGAATATTTCTGATACAAGATTTATTTCTGTTATATGAACCCTCAAATTAACCCCTTTCGACCACTCAAGAAAATTAAGGAGACAGGTTTCAGCAAGTGATATAATCTCTGGAGACGTTTTAAATTGTTCAACATCTGGTGTGCGGTTTTTGATGTGGCAATCAATTAAGTAATGACCGATTGTGCCAGCATCCGCAGCTTTTTGAGAAGTATCTCTATGATTCCTACCAGCAAGCCCTTCTTGATTAGCCCAGTACATTAATTGCTGTTTATTCCAGCCAAGATTTTGACTTATGATTGTAGTTACACCAGATACTCTTTGACCGTCCTTTAATCTATAATCGATGGTAGGCATCTAATCCCATCCATCCCATCCAATAGGCATAAATGGTTTTAAGATTTCAATGAATCTCTGGTTTGTAACGTAAAGAATGTCTGTATTAAGGATTATTTCTCGAACTTTCTGAAGAGGAATTTTCTTACCTTCAGGATGGCAAAGCAATAAAAAGGCTTCATCAAGAGTTAACATTTTCTTTTTCCCCTTCCTTAAAAGAATCTAATATTTTCAACTTAGTATCTATACTAAGAAGAATATCCTTTGTTTCCTTTATCAATTCTGCAATATTTTCTTGAGGCTCTATAGTGTCCTCAAGAATTTTAATCGGTCTGCCTCGTAACCGTATCAAAGCAATCTCATCAGTCTCAATATCGCCTTGAAGGGTTATTGTAAAAGTACCATCCTTTAAGGGGACACATTTGAGAAACTTAATCATTGCCTTCCTTTCATTAGTGCCAACACCCGTATCCGTTTGTGTAGCGGTATTTCAGTTATTGACTGTTTGAGAAAGTGTTTTCTAAGCCAGAAAATTAGTTTCAGCATAGATAGCCCGCCAGAAAACTTAGCCCAAAACCGAGGAGGATAAATAGAATGAGGATTATCAGGTCAAGCATCTGGTCTCTCTCGATTCTGGTCTTTATCAATCTTTCTTTTTCGATTACTGTCATATTATTT
>VGWY01000218.1 GCA_016873575.1 Nitrospira sp.
TGGAGGGGCGTTCCCCAGTTCCTTTGAGCAGGCACAAAGAGGCGAGTTCCTCCATTATATGCCTGCAATTTTAAAGGTCATGTCTCTTTATAACAGGATTGTAAAATACTTCGATGTTACCCCTGGTTCTCAAATTACATGGGTTACCTGTAGTGGCATCGTGAACCGATATGCAAAGGAAAAGGGAGATGCCGGGGTCAGACATATCATGAAGCTTCTTACCAAGTTTATTGAAGAAAAATCACAGGACTTTGCATCTATGGATAAAAATGAACAAGATGAGCTCCGTGGTCTCTTTAAAAATGCGCCTGGAGATTTCAAGAATCTCCTCTTGGGAAATTATGGAAGGCTTCCCGTAGAATGGCCTGATGAATGGGTTTACCAGAGTACCTTTGGGGATGAATGGAAAAAGAAGATAAAGGAGCGAAAGGAATTGTCTCCACTTGATTCCATGGATGATGATGATATCGAGAAACTGAGAGCAGACCTGTCAGAAAATATAGGAAGGAAACCAACAGAAGAAGAATTTATCCTTTACCTTATGCATCCAAAGGATGCGGTGGAGATGATTGAATTCAGGGAAAAATACGGAGAAGCCCCCCTTGTCCTTCCAACTGACGTCTGGAGAGAGGGACTGAAAAAACCTGGTGACAGAGTGGATTTTGAATTATGGGGAAAACCGTATTCTATAGAATTTGTATCAATAGGTGCTGAGCATGAAGGATTAATCCATGTTGTCATGATGGTGAACAACAAAACACGGGTTTACAAAGTTGAAACTCCCAGGGCAAAAAGGGCTGAAATACGGATGGCAAAAGGCCCTCATGACATCGGAGCCCCGATTAACGGTAATATCTGGAGAATCGGCAATCCCGAAAGAGGGACGCTCAAGTTAGGTGATATCGTTCACAAAGGTGAGGAGATTGCCAACCTTGAAGCGATGAAGATGGAGAATGCAATTATTGCTCCATTTGATGGGCAGATTGTCGAAGTTTGTATGAAACTGAATGATGCTGTCCAGGAAGGTCAGCTTCTTTTTGTTATAGAGAAGCATTAATTTCTTTCCCTCCTTTCTTGACACAATTTACTATATTATGCTAATTTGCAATTCCAAATAAGGGTAAGGATGCCTGCATGGAAGAAGCTCTCAACAGGATATTCGAGAAGTATCGGAAAGAAGATGGAAATATCATATCCCTCCTTCAGGACGTTCAGGAAACCTTTGACTATATCCCTGAAGAAGCAGTCAATTGGTTTTCTCACAAGCTCGATATTCCAGCAAGTCGTTTCTATGGGATTGCAACATTCTATTCCCAATTCCATCTCAAACCAAGGGGTAAAAATGTAATCACTGTCTGTCGTGGCACTGCATGTCATGTGAAGGGTTCAGAAAGGCTGATCAATAGGATTTTCATGGAACTTGATGTCCCCCCAGACGAAGACACAACTCATGACCTCAAATTCACGATTGAAAAGGTCAATTGTGTTGGTGCATGCGGTATTGCCCCTGTGGTAATCCTGAATAAGGAAGTGCAAGGCAAGGTGACTCTTGATAAATTGATGAAAGAAATAAAAAAGCTCAAAACAAGTGAATAATGCTATAAATTCTAAAAGATCTTAAAAATATTTTAAGTTTTTTGTGTCATTCCCTGACTTGATCAGGGAATCCAGGTGCGAAAGTATTCGGGAAAGGAACTGGATTATCCAGTCAAGCTGGATAATGACAACCATTGCAACAGAGTTCGCTATGAATAAAGATATACTCATAAAGGTATGTACAGGGACAGGTGGAATTGCATCCGGTGGAGAAGCAGTCTTATCTTCATTGAAGAATGCAATATCCTCAGCAGGCATTGAGTCAACCTTTTATGAAAGGTGTTCTATCCATAAAGTTGGCTGTAGGGGATTCTGCTCAAGGGACCTCCTTGTAGATATTATTATCAATGGAGAAAAGACAACATACAAAAACGTAAAACCCGAGATGGTGCCACGAATTGTTGACGAACATATCATAAAAGGCATTCCTGTAAAAGAATGGGCTGTTGGAGAGGAATACTACACATTCCACAACAAACAGACAAAGGTAGTACTTGCTCATTGTGGTGAAATAGACCCTGAGGATATTCATGCCTATAGAGCAGTTGGTGGTTATGAGGCAGTGGGAAAGGCCCTCACTTCAATGAGTCCTGAAGAGATTATCGATGTTGTAAAAAAGTCTCAATTGAGGGGTAGAGGAGGGGCAGGTTTCCCAACAGGATTTAAATGGGAACTTGGTTTAAGGATAAAGTCAGATATCAAATATGTCATCTGCAATGGTGATGAAGGAGATCCAGGGGCATTCATGGACAGGTCTGTCATGGAGGGGGATCCCCATTCTGTTATTGAGGGGATGATTATCTGTGCAAAGGCGACGGATTCTCACCAGGGCTATGTCTATGTACGGGCTGAATATCCTTTAGCCGTCAAACGACTGCAGATTGCTATAGAACAATGCTACAAAGAGGGGTATCTTGGTAAAAACATCCTCGGTACAGGGTTTGATTTCGACCTCAAGATATTCCAGGGTGCGGGTGCCTTTGTCTGTGGTGAGGCTACAGCACTCATGCGTTCTATTGAAGGGAAACGAGGCATGCCAACTCCAAAGCTCTGGCGTTCTGCGGAAAAGGGATTATGGGATAGGCCGACGGTTTTAAACAATGTTGAGACCTTTGCGAATATATCTCGCATTATCTTAAATGGTGCTGATTGGTATAGTAACCTTGGAACCGAAAGGAGTGGCGGAACAAAGGTTTTTTCACTGACAGGAAAGGTAAAAAATACAGGCTTAATCGAGGTGCCCTTAGGCATTTCCTTGAGAGAGATAATCTATGGCATAGGCGGTGGAATCGAGGGTGGAGGGACATTCAAGGCGGTGCAGACAGGAGGTCCTTCAGGCGGATGTATTCCTTCAGAGTTCCTTGACATAGGAGTAGATTATGAATCACTCGCACAGGTTGGCTCAATTATGGGCTCCGGTGGAATGGTTGTCCTTGATGAAACCAGTTGTATGGTTAATACAGCAAAGTTCTTCCTCGAGTTTACGCAGGCAGAGTCATGTGGTAAATGTACACCGTGCAGGATCGGGACAAAGAGGATGCTTGAAATATTAGAAAGGATTACAGCAGGGAAGGGTGAAGAAGGAGATATAGAACTTCTCGAAGATCTCGGTCAGTATATAAAGGCAACTTCACTATGCGGACTGGGAATGACTGCTCCAAACCCTGTACTCAGTACTATCAAATATTTTCGGAATGAATATGAAGCACATATCAATGAGAAAAAATGTCCTGCTGCTGTATGTAGAGATTTAATCACCTATTCTATTCTTGAAGAGAATTGTAATGGTTGCGGTGCATGTAAAAGGGCATGTCCTGCTGATGCGATTAGAGGAGTAAGAAAAACACCACATAGGATCGACCCCGATGTGTGTGTGAAATGCGGGACATGCTTTGATGCCTGTAAGTTTCATGCCATAATGAAAATATAATCCCCCCATCCACCCTTTAGCAAAGGGGGGTGAGGGGGGATTGGAGTTGAAATGGTAACGCTGACAATAGACGGCAGAAAAGTTACGGTAAGGAAACTCTCCACTGTCCTTGATGCTGCAAGGAAGCTCGATATTCCTATACCTACATTATGCCACAATCCTGAACTTTCTCCTTTTGGTGGATGCAGACTCTGTATTGTCCAAATTATAGGCACAGCAAGACCTGCTGCAGCTTGTACAACCATGGCAAAAGAAGGGATGGAGGTTATAACGATATCCCCTTACCTGGAAAAGCTCAGGAAAACAACCATGGAACTTATCCTATCAGACCACCCAACTGATTGTATGGTTTGTGAAAGGTCAGGGGATTGCAGGCTCCAGGAACTTGCATATTTCTATGGAATCAGGGAAAACAGGTTTGTAGGTGAAAAGCGGGTTTATGCGAAAAAGGATAACAACCCCTTTATTGAAAGGGACATGGGGAAATGTATCCTTTGTGGACAATGTGTTCGAATATGTGATGAGATTCAGGGAGTTGGAGCAATTGATTTTACATATCGTGGGCTGAAAACAAAGATAAGTCCTCCTTTTGAAAAAGACCTTAATTGTG
>VGWY01000219.1 GCA_016873575.1 Nitrospira sp.
AACTGTGACCAATTCATGTGGCACAACTACTTATACTTGGGATGCTCGTAACAGTCTTGTTGGAATAAATGGTTACAAATCTGATTGCACAGCATTGACAGCTTCTTTTAAATACGATGCTCTTGGAAGGAGGATAGAAAAAACAGTAAACGGAGTCACGACACAATATGTTTATGATGGAATGGATATCATACAGGAAAAACAGAATGGTTCTGTATCTGCAAACTATATCAGGACATTGAACATAGATGAACCGCTTGCAAGGGTTAAAGGCTCTGTAATAAGGCATTACAAGACAGATGCTCTGGGTTCTGTTGTTCGCCTATTGGATGACTTAGGATATGTAAAGACAATATACACTTATGACCCATTTGGGAATGTAACTGTCTCTGGCGAACCTTCAGATAATCCATTTCAGTATACAGGCAGAGAAAACGATGGAACAGGGTTGTATTATTATCGAGTAAGGTATTACAGTCCTGAATTGCAAAGATTCATTTCAGAAGACCCGCTATCCCTTTCACAAGTATTACTTTTAGGACAAAACCCTTCTAACCTTGTATTTGCTAATCAGATTTATAAATTTGCCTTAAGAAATTCTCAAGTATTGAATAAATATCTCTATACTACAAATAACCCACTGATATATACAGACCCTTATGGGTTAATTAATTGGGGGAAGGTTGGCGGAGGGTTGGCCATGATGGGAGGCGGTTTGGTTATAACAGGAGGTGGAGTATTTTTTGTTTTGAGCGGATTTGCTGAGATGTCGGTTCCTTGGGCTGCTGGCCCTGTGGCTGGAGCACTCGGAGTAGCTATGGGTTCACATACAGTAGGGGTAGGTGGTTCAATGATAGCACTTGGTGGTTTTACAATATATACGGGTTGGGGCTTAGTCAAAAAAGGGATATAGGAGAAATGACAAAGATTTTATTTGATGTTTTATCAACAAGTCCCATGATAGTTATCACATTTCTGCTTTTTTTATCGAAGGGACAACTTTTATTTGACATAGGAGGTAGTTTAGGTTTTATAACATTAATAGGTATTATTTATTACATTATTTTGATAAACACCGATTTTCGCAATACTTAAGACTATAAGGTTATATAAATGATATCAGCTATTCATAGAGGGAAAACCCTTTCATTACAGGTTATCACGCAAGGCACATTCATTATAGCGAGTTTCATGTCTTATATTATATGACGGTTAATGGCGATGCTATGCAATCTTTAAACATTCATCGAATATTTATAAACCTTTTGTTTGGTACTATAACAACCTACCGCATACCTCACAACTACTGTATATTAGGCAACAATATATTCTTTACCTTCTTTGTGCACTTTCATGAAGGGAATGTTTTAAGTATTTTTTACTTGACATTTATACCGTCATACTATATAAGATATGTAATGTTGAATGAAAACTTTTTTCTCTATCCCCAATTCGACTGGCAACGTCGCTATGAGACCTTGCGTGCTTCTTTCGTTGACCGTTTGCCCGCCAAAATTGTTGCCGAGCGTTTCAATTACAGTCCGGGATATATCCACCTGCTCCGCCACCAGTTTATTCATGGCGAAATAGATTTTTCTGAACCGGTTCCAGAGGGAAAGGTAAAGCGGCGTGCCGTCAACTCCGAAATCCGCAGAAAAATAAGGCACTGGCGGGAGCAACGACTATCGGCTGGCGAAATCACCGAATTGCTGAGTGAGGATGGCATTGAAATCTCCGTACGTACCGTTGAGAGGATCCTTCGGGAAGAGGGATTTCCGCGACTGCCACGCCGGACAAGGCTTAAAACCGGATTCACGGTAACAGGAACCGAGGTTCCTGAGCGCGCTCTTTCCATTTCTCTTCAGGAATTGGAGGGTAGAATCTTTGATTCTGATTCTGCCGGAATTTATCTTTTCGCACCTTTCATGGCAAATCTGGGTATCGGGGAAATAGTCCAGGCAGCTGGTCTGCCTGGGACAAAGGTTATTTCTGCAAAGAGTTATTTTTTGTCTTTTCTCGCCCTTAAACTTCTTGGAACCGAACGATACGCCCACGTTGGTAACCATGCCTTTGACCCGGCGCTGGGCCTTTCCGCTGGACTTAATGTGTTGCCTAAATGTACCGCCCTGTCAACGTATTCCTATTCACTTGATGATGTGCACATCTTACGTCTGCAGACGGCATTTGTCCGCCATGCTTCCAGAATCGGTCTTTATGATGGTAAGTATGTCAATCTCGATTTTCATACTGTTCCGCACTTTGGTGAAGAATCTGTACTCGAAGAGCACTGGGCTGGAGCCCGTAACAAAAGAATGAAAGGTGCGTTAACCCTGTTTGCCCAGGATGGTGAATCCAAGTTGATCCTTTACACGGATGCTGATATCAAGCGTAGTGAATCAGATAATCAGGTCTTGCACTTTCTTTCATTCTGGAAGCATATACGCCGTGGTATCAAGCCGACATTGGTCTTTGATGCAAAGTTCACATCCTACACAAAGCTCTCAGAACTTAATGTAAGCCACGGAGTCAAATTCATTACTCTCCGACGCCGTGGCAAAAATCTCGTAGAGGAAGCAAAGAATTTATCCCCATGGAAACGTATTGAAATTCCTCATGCGAAGCGAAAGTATAAAAACCCTCAGGTACATGAATCCATGATTTCCCTTCGTGGCTACGAAGGAGAAATCCGTCAAGTCGTGGTACGTGGTAATGGACGAGAGAATCCATCATTCCTGATTACCAATGATTTTAATATGCCGGTTGATCTTGTCGTTGGCAACTACGCCCGAAGATGGCGTGTAGAAAACGGGATAGCCGAGGCAGTCAAGTTCTTTCATCTGAATGCATTAACATCGCCTATACTGATCAAGGTTCATTTTGATGTGGCGATGACCATGATTGCCGATACGCTGTATTCTATGCTTGCAAAAAAGTTACGTGGTTTTGAGCATTGTGATGCCCCTAAATTATACCGTCACTTTGTACGAGGAAAGGGCACAATTTCTATCAAGAATCAAACAGTCACCGTTACCTATCCTCGACGAGCTCACAACCCTATTCTACGTAACGTGCTATGGGATCAATTACCAGAAGCAGTGCCAGGCATGGAAGATGCCAAACTACAGTTAAGATTTAAATGATACTATATCAATTCTTATATCGATATGACGGTTATAGCTTTGCGAAAATCGGTGATAAAGGAAATTATCGGGAAGAGATGTTATGAGATTATGCATAATGGCAGCAAACCCATAGAAGCCTGTCCGTTATTGAAATCGAAAACTATGGAAAAGACTGAGAAAGTCGAGTATTTCGAGAAAAGTCTGAACAGACACTTTATGGGATGCATAACACCTGTTTTAAGTGAAGATGGCAGAATTAAATCCTATATCGCTTCAATTATTGATATCACAGAAACAAAAATCAAAGAAAACAAACTCATCAAGAGCCGGGAAGCATTTTTAAACATGCTACGCGAAACCGATCATTCCTATAAAGAGCTTAAGGAGATATACAAAGCCATTATCCTTTCCTTTGCAAATGCAATAGATGCAAAGAGCCGCTGGACAAAAGGCCATTCTGAGAGGGTGACAAATTATGCTATAGCTATAGCTAAAGAGATAGGACTAAAGGCGAAGGATATTGAAACTCTCAGGATAGCATCCCTTCTTCATGACATAGGGAAGATAGGTACTTATGATGTAATCCTCGACAAGCCTGGAAGACTCAATGATGAGGAATTAGCTCTTGTCAGGATGCATCCCGTAAAAGGTGAGGAGATTCTAAAACCTGTAAGGCAGTTACAGCAAATTTTTCCGATAATCAGGCATCACCACGAAAGGATAGACGGCAATGGCTATCCTGACAGACTCAGGGGTGAAGAGATACCTTTTTTTGCAAGGATAGTCCATGTGGCTGATTCTTTTGATTCAATGACAGCAGACAGGCCATACAGGCCAGCCCCGGGGAAAGAATATGCCGTATCAGAGCTGAAAAAATACAGTGGTACCCAGTTTGACCCCAGGGCGGCTGAGGCATTTCTCAGAGTTCTTGACAAATCAGACATCTCCACGGCACTTACTGTTTAAAAGCGTTTTAATAACCACAGGGACACAGAACAAGAAATC
>VGWY01000220.1 GCA_016873575.1 Nitrospira sp.
TGAAAGCCGAATCCAGCTTTGAAGGGCATTCATTTGAATGATCCCAATATGACCACGAAAAGGTTTTGGGACAGCAAATATAGTTAACACAATAATGTTATCCTCTTACGGTTTCCTAAACACGCATATCTCATGATGCAACCTTAGATAAGTCCATACACTGTCTGCCAGGACTTTGGCACAATACTGCTCGGATATACAACAGGTGTAGCAAAAAGCCATAACTGGTTAAAATGGAATTGTATATCGCACATCACGATATTGAACATCAAGCGAAGAAAGCCAAAAACCTACACCGAGTGCTGTTATAATTGCCAATAAAAGAAACAGTGGCAATGTCAGAATGGCTATAGTGGGAATAATACCATAATACAATATCATCCCAATCAAAATTACAAAGGCTATAGCAAAATCTACGAGGGCAGCTATTACAGTAGAGGTTGGAACAATAAGTCTCGGGAAGTAAACCTTTGTGATCAGGCGTTCATTCAAAACAAGACTGGTACCAGCATCTGTTAGTCCCCATGAGAAGAGCTGCCAAGGCAACAGTGCCGTATAAGCAAAAATTGGGTAGGGTATACCTTCTGAAGGGACTTTAGACAGTTTTCCAAAGAATAGGCTGAAAACCGCCATCATAAATATTGGCTGGATAATAGCCCAAGCAGTTCCTATTACAGTCTGTTTATACTGCACTTTGATATCCCGCCATGTAAGGAAATAGAGCAGCTTACGATACTGCCACAATTCATTTAAACGAAGTAGAACCCAGCCATGTGAAGGCTTGATAGTTACTACTTTCATGCTTTTACTATCTTCCTTCTCAAAGAATTATTGATTCCCTTCATTGCATTTCTTGTGTCTATAATCAGCCTGCTGTGTTCTGCAATAAAACCATAATCATATGAAGAATGGTCGGTTGATATCAAAATGCAGTCATACTTTTTAAGATTTTTTTCTGTTAAAGGGATGGAAGACATCTTAAGGTCATACTTCCTCATTTTATGTGTCTTTCGCACATGCGGGTCATTATAGTCAACCTTTGCACCTTTTTCCTTCAGGAGTTCAATAATCTCAAACGATGGTGATTCCCTTATATCGTCCACATCCTTTTTGTATGCCAGACCAAGCACAAGAATCTTTGAACCCTTTATGCTCATGCCCCTTTCATTCAAGGCATCCGATACCCTGCTTATAACATAATGTGGCATTGATGTATTTATCTCACCTGCAAGCTCTATAAACCTTGTTCTGAATCCATATTCCCTTGCCTTCCATGTAAGATAAAAGGGGTCAATAGGTATACAATGGCCGCCAAGTCCTGGGCCGGGATAAAAAGCCTGAAATCCAAATGGCTTTGTCTTAGATGCCTCAATAACCTCCCACACATCAATCCCCATCCTGTCAAAGAGTATCTTCATCTCATTTACAAGTGCTATATTTACTGCCCTGTAAATGTTTTCGAGTAATTTTGTAGCTTCGGCAGTTCTGGTTGAGGAAACAGGAACTGTTCTTATGACAAAAGAATCATATAATGCTTTTGCAACCTTAAGACAATCCCTTGTATATCCTCCGACAACCTTGGGTATTGTTGAGGTTGAAAATTTTTTATTGGCAGGGTCTTCTCTTTCAGGGGAGTAGGCAAGATAAAAGTCCTTACCTGCCCTGAGTCCTGTACCTTCAAGTATCTCCCTCATATCCTCATCTGTTGTCCCGGGATAGGTAGTGGATTCAAGCACTATAAGCTGGCCTTTCTGGATAAATTCTGCAATAGTTCTTGTTGTATTAAACACATAGGAAAGGTCAGGTTCTCTGTGTTCATCAAGTGGTGTTGGCACGCATATGATAATACAGTCAACATCTTTCAGTTGAGAAAAATCTGTTGTTGCCTGAAATCTTCCATCTGCTATCAGTGTTTTTACTTTTTCTGAAGGTATGTGTTTGATATAACTTTTGCCACTGGTAAGGGCTGTAACCTTCCGGTGATCAATATCAAAGCCGGTGACCTGAAATCCTGCCTTGTGGAATTCGATAACAAGGGGCAGTCCTACATATCCAAGCCCTATGATACCGACAGATGCACTTCTTTCTTTTATTTTTTTGATTAAATGAACTGCCTTATTCTTCATTAAAGTACCCACTCTTACCTCCTGTACAAGACTATCTTTTCTTTCAAAACACCCCTTTTCAGAAGTTCATTATAGTATTCTTTTGCTTTCATGAAATGAGCAACAATGATACGATCAAAATCCATATCTTTTATCTCATCAAATGCCCTAACTCTAACCCCAAAGAAATTGTTTCCTTTCTTATCATTATCGAGAACACCTGTGAGTCTTAAATCAGCTTCTTTTAGTGACAGATATGCTATTTCAGCAACCTCATCAGCTCCGGCAAATACAATCCTCCTGACACCTTCTTCCCTGAGTTCCTGAAAGAGATGCTGAAAGTCCCTCCTTGCCTCTCTGTAAAGGTTTGTAAAATTCTGGAGGTGATGATATGTCAACCGTGTCTTTTCAGCAAATCCCTTTGGAGTAAGGAAATATGCATATCTCTTTGTAGGGATTGCCTTTATAGTGATATAACCTTTTGAGACAAGGTTCTTAATATATGAATTCACAAGGCCGAGTGCAATATTAAGCCTTTTGCTCAGATCACGCTGTGAAACAGGTTTCCCCTTTGAAATCTCGTCGAGCAGGAGGAGGGATTTATATGTATCCTGATTTTCCGGCCTTTCCTGACTGTTCATATTCTGAACGTTCATGATATGAACATACCACAGTTTTTCTTGCCATGTCAAGGAGTTTGGTAGCCGCTGTTTGGTAGCCGCAGGCTTTAGCCTGCGTTAATGGCGCAACCTAAAGGTTGCGGCTACCACCTGTGACTGAAGGTTTACTACCTGCAAATATTTATCTTGTTTTATAGATCAGCGATACTTCTATCCCTTTCCATGTCTGATATGCTATATTTTATCCATGAAAGACAACAATCTGAGAACCATCGCTCAAAAATATGGAATCACCCTTATCTATCTTTTTGGCTCAGAGGAAGATAAAGGGAAAAAGTACCTTGAAGGCGAAGAAGTAATTCCTGATGCTTTTTCTGACCTGGATGTTGCAATTGCCTTTGAAACCCCTCCTGTTGATGCCATCAGGACTTACGGATTCCTTTACAGGGAAATCTCGGAGAGATTTGACCCCTTTAATGTTGACCTTATATTTATGCATGAAGTAAATACCCTTTTTCAGTATGAGATAATCAAGGGAGTAAGGATTTATGAGAAAGATGAATTGTATGCTGATAACTTTGAAGAAACAATAATGAAGAAAAGTGAAGAACTCTTTTATAAAAAAAGGGTTCTTCATAATGAAATCATGGAGGCTATTGAGGATGGTTATTTCGAGTTTGAATACAGCCCGGCTCCTTGAACTGCTGAGATTCATAGAGGCATGTCTTCAGGAGTTAAAGCCATTTTCAACAATGACAGAAGAAGAATTCCTTTCCGACAGGAAAAATCCTCCTTTTGTGGAAAGCTATCTCAGAAGAAGCCTTGAGGCTGTTTTTGACATCGGAAGGCATATCCTCGCAAAAACATACGGATTCAAAGAGATAGAATATAAAATAATAGCAAAGGAACTTGGAGAAAAAAGAATTATCACAAAAGAACTTTCAGATACCCTTTATGTTATGGCAGGATATAGAAATCGAATGGTCCATTTTTACAGAGTAATCACACCTGAAGAACTTTTCCACATTGTTGTCAATAATCTAAAAGATTTCGATAGTTTTATTAAGGAAATTGCGGCTTTTATTAAAGCCTATGAAGAGAAGATAAAGCCGATGTAGCAAATCCCCTCCCAAGAAAGGAAAAGTGAAAAGGAAATGGCTCAGGTCTTTAATTTTGGTATCGAGCTTTTATAGATATAAAAATGCTGCTTAAAAGAAGGATAAAGTATGAAGGAATATCAAAAAACAAGACCCCTATGATTTACTAAGAAGTGCATAAGTAAGGCATCATTATTGAAAAATCTCCCCTTGCCCCTCTTTGCCAAAGAGGGGTACATTGCCTCCCTTTAGCAAAGGGAGGTGAGGAGGGATTTTATAATCAATGTCT
>VGWY01000221.1 GCA_016873575.1 Nitrospira sp.
TAAAATCACCTCCTTTTAGGTCTGGTTCTGCTTATTGAGCAGAACTTTTTTCCTCTCTTCCTTATCACCTCCCATCTCCCTTGAAGTCTAAGCTCAATACTTCATTATTTAACTTATTTTATATAATAACGTATAGGAACGAGAGGTGAAAGTCAAGATTTTTAGTGCGTAATCTATATATGGCGTCAAAAATCATTGCGCATTAACTGTCATTCCCGCTTGTCGGGAATCTTTCTTCAAGGAATGATGCCGGACAAGCCGGCATGACAAAGTGTGCACAATTCAAGAAATATGCGAAAATATATATGACGCTATGTACAAAAGATAAACGTGGGTAACAAAACTAAGCAAAAATAATATAGAATACCTTTTGCGGATTTTCCGACAAGGAATGATTCGGGGGCATTATTAAACTCTATATTGTAAAGAAGCTTTTTTTACTTATCCCTCTTCTGTTTGGGGTTACATTCCTCACATTTACCCTCACGAAGGCATTACCGGGTGATCCTGTTCTCAGCATGGTTGGTGAAAGGGCTCAGCCTGAAATTATTGAGAAGATACGAAAAGAGGTAGGTTCGGACAAAGATATCGTAAGTCAGTATCTTGGTTATGCAGGATTGCTGCTCAAAGGTGAGTTCGGGAGATCATACTATACAAACAGAAAGGTCTTTAATGATCTTCTTTTAAAATTTCCAAATACATTAAAACTCGCATTGGGTGCCATGATTATTGCCATTCCTGTCGGCCTGTTTTTTGGCTTTATCTCTGCTTATCAAAGAGATACAATGATAGACAGGATTATATCATCGCTCTCGGTAACAGGTCTGAGCCTTCCTGTTTTTTGGAGCGGTCTTCTGATAATGCTTTTTTTCAGCCTTAAACTGAAACTCTTCCCTCCATCGGGAACAGGTGACATAAGATTTCTGGTACTTCCAGCGATAACCCTTTCTCTGCCTGCAATTGCAACACTTGCACGGATTACAAGAACCACGCTCATAGAAATCTTTGATATGCCTTTTGTTGTTACAGCGAGGGCAAAAGGAATAGAAGAATATAAAATAGATTTGATTCACGTTTTTAAAAATGCGCTCATCCCGCTTGTGACTGTCATAGGCCTTGATTTCGGGAGTTATCTGAATGGAGCAGTCCTGACCGAGACAATATTTGGATGGGATGGTATTGGAAGATTCACCATGGAGGGAATCATAAAGAGGGATTATCCTGTCATTATGGGATGTATCATTGTTGGTACGGTTATCTTTGTGCTCATTAACCTGCTTGTTGATATCATCTATCATTATCTTGACCCAAGGGTAAAGCTCTATGAAAATAGCCTGTAAGGTTTCTCTCTCCATATTGATTTTCATATCCTTATGTTCACTGTTTGCACCACTCATATCGCAGTATAACCCTGAAAAGATAGATCTTGACAGTATAAAAGAGGCGCCAAGTTTCAAACATTTTTTTGGAACAGATAACAAGGGGAGGGATATTTTTTCGAGAATCCTCTATGGTGGAAGGATCTCGATAAGTATTGCGGTGATGGCTGCATTCATTTCCATGGGCATAGGACTCATCCTTGGGCTCTTTTCAGGGTATGCAGGAGGCAAGATTGATACCGCCATAATGGTACTGGTTGACCTTATACTCTCTTTCCCTGCGCTTCTTCTTGCAATAGGTATCTCGATTATCCTTCCCCCTGGTATTTATACCGTCATGATAGCAATCACTGCAGTTGGATGGGCTTCATTTGCAAGACTTATCAGAGGCCATGTATTAACACTGAAGGACGCACCATTTGTCGAGTCAGCAAGGGCACTGGGATGTAGTAATATGAGGGTTTTATTTGTCCACCTTATGCCACAGTGCATTCCACTGTCACTTGTCATGATGGGCCTGAAACTGGGGGGGTACATCTTGACAGAGGCTTCTCTGAGTTTTTTAGGATTAGGTGCTCAGCCTCCAACAGCAACATGGGGTTCAATGGTAAGTGCTCATAGAGCTTATATTTCATCAGCTCCATGGATGGTGATTTTCCCTGGTATGATGATCGCCCTTACGGCACTCTGTTTTAATGTTCTGGGTGATGTCTTGAGGGATAGGTATGGTTTGAAGACAAGAAGGTGAGCTATGTCTATGTCCCCATGAGTTTTTCTTCTTCTTCCTGCTGCATTTTACATTCTATACACAAGGTTGTAACAGGCCTTGCCTCGAGCCTCTTAATACCAATATCTTCCTTACACCTTTCACAGATCCCAAATATTCCCTGTTCAATTCTCTCTAACGCATTATCGATCTTTCTTAAAAGACTACGTTCCCTCCCCCTGAGCCGGAGCATAAAATTTCTATCCGTCTCTGCGGTTGCCTGATCACCAAGGTCAGGGAATGTGATTTGTCCTGGAAGTTCTTGAAGTGCCTCAATAGCTTCCGTGAGCAGTGCTTTTTTTTGAGCCAAGAGTTTCTTCTTTATCTCGCGAAGCTTCTTTTCCCTCAGAGAGATTGGAGCTGATTTTTTTGTCTTTGATTTTGATTGTATGTTTGTCTTTGCCTTGGTCGTGGTTACCTTCTTTATAGTGTGTTTCGTGCTCTGTTTCTTTTTCATACGATCTCCTGAAATCAATTTTTTAAGCCTAACAAAAAAATCTCATTTTAGTCAAGGTAAACGGGATGAACGGGATGAACATTAGGGATATGTGATCTGGAGCCGCTGTATTGCAGTAGATTTACCTGTTTTATCGTCAATCTCAACAACAACAGCAGAGAAAATTCCTTCACCTTTCGCTGTCTCAAATCGAACAGGAATATGTGTTAGAAATCGCTGTATAATCTGTTCCTTTTCAATCCCTATGATAGAATGATACGGGCCTGTCATTCCTACATCTGTTATATAAGCTGTTCCGCCGGCCAATATCTTCTCGTCAGCAGTCTGGACGTGGGTATGTGTTCCGATAACTGCACTCACCTTGCCATCGATAAAATACCCAAAAGCAATCTTTTCCGACGTCGCTTCTGCATGAAAATCTACGATGATAATTTTTGTCATCGTGCTCAGCCTTTCTATTTCTTCCCTGCCTACTCTGAACGGACAATCCACATTTGACATAAAAACCCTTCCCATAAGATTCACAACTGCTACCTTATTGTTATGGGGAGTTGTATATATGATACTTCCAAATCCTGGAACACCCGGAGGATAATTGAAAGGTCTGAGTACTCTGTCTTCCTTTGATATCTGCGAAATAAATTCCTTTTTATCCCAGACATGATTTCCTGTTGTTAGTATATGGATACCATAGTTGAAAATCTCAGAGACTATTTTATCAGTTAAACCAAAACCACCAGCAGCGTTTTCTCCATTTGCAATGACAAGGTCTATCTTATATCGCTCAACAATGGTTGGTAGTAAGGCCTTTGTAGTAAGTCTGCCAACCTTGCCGACGATGTCACCGATAAAAAGTACCTTCATAAAAATTTAAAATAGGGTTCAAGGATTCAAGAGTTTATCTTCTAAGGTGTTGTTCACTTTAATCCTTGACCCCTTGAATAATTCCTTAAATTTACTTTGCATACTCAACATATCTTGATTCCCTGATAACGGTAACCTTTATCTGTCCGGGGTATGTCATCTCATCTTCGATTTTTTTGGCAAGATCCCTTGCTATGATCGAAGACAGTTCATCATTGATATCTTCAGGCTTTACAATGATCCTTATTTCTCTTCCTGCTTGAATTGCATAACACTTTTCAACGCCCTTATAAGAGAGTGCCATCTGTTCGAGTTTCTCAAGACGCTTCAGATAACTCTCTATACTTTCTTTTCTTACACCTGGCCGAGCAGCTGACAGTGCATCAGAAGCAGCTACAAGGGCAGCCTCAACAGTTGCAGGATTTCCTTCACCATGATGAACCAGAATGGCATTTATTACCTTTTGGTTTTCTCCATACTTCTTTGCTATATTTGCACCAATATCTTGATGTGCCCCTTCCACTTCATGGTCTACTGCTTTACCGATATCATGGAGAATGCCTACCCTCTTTGCAAGCTTCACATCTACT
>VGWY01000222.1 GCA_016873575.1 Nitrospira sp.
AAAGAGCGATATGGGTGATTTTTTTGAATCATAAGCCTTTTGAAACAGATCAATGGCCTTTCTGTACCGATCTTCTTTATTGATAAACCGAATTGGGGAAGCACCGTGGTATATTTGATATGCCTCATATTCAAACTTTCCTGCCCTTTTCTTTGAAGAAGCATTATAGAACAAAAAACCAACAAGAGCTATGATTATGACGAGAACCCCCACTCCGTATATGAATACATGTTTCTGACGTTCTTTTATGGTATCTTTCAGGGTGACAAGCCTATCTTTAACTTCTTGCTCTGTGTCAGCAGACTTTTTTTGAACGCGCTTTTTAATCGGTTTTGGCATTAATCCCTCCTGAGAGCCTTCTCTATAAGTGTCTTTGAATTTTCGAATATTGAATCAATATCGTTTCCGTCTATCCCAGCAGCGCGGAGTATCTTGACTGCAGTATCTTTTGTTATCAAATCTGACGGACTATGCGTATCTGTATTAATACACAAAGGAACATTAAATCTCATAGCCTCTTTTGCGACATGTCCGTTTGAAAGGGAATGTCCTTTCCTTGAGGTTATTTCCAATAGTATGCCTTTCTCCTTTGCAAAAAGAATATCTTCTGGCGCAATAATGCCAGGATGTGCAAGGATGTCCGCACCTGCTTCAATCGCTGCTCTGTTCGTACCGGGCGCAACTGGTTCTACAATAGTTTCCCCATGCACAACCACTATCTTTGCACCAAGCTGTCGTGCCTCTTTGACAAGATCAGGGATTAAGGCTGGTGGAACATGGGTAATCTCTGCACCAGGTATTGCAGTGATAGAAATAAATTTCTGAATAGCCTTTATCGCCTTTACAACCCTTGGTATAGCAATATCAATGTTTGATGAGTCAACATGGTCTGTAATTGCAATAGCTTTATAGCCAATCTCCTCAGCCCTTCTGATTAGCTCTGAGGGTATAAGTTCTCCATCACTGAAAAGACTATGTGTATGTAAATCAATCATTATCTATCAAGATTTTCAAGAGATATTTGAATATTTTATCAGATTTTTTTCAAATAAACACGGAATCATTAACAATAATCACTTTCGTTCAAGCGACACCTTACCCTCTCCCTGAATTTTTTGCAGTATTTAAATATTATAACCTGCCCTGCTTTGTCTTTTGTATTCAAGAATTCAAACAGTGTGATTGATGGAAGCCCAAAAACAAAAAATGGCAGGGCTTTTAACGACCCTGCCATTGAAATAACTAATTACAGCTGATCTACTTCTTAAACTATCTTCTAAACTTCCTCCTCATCCTCAAAAGTCCGACTCCCACAAGCCCTGCACCAAGGAGCAGGAAGGTAGAGGGTTCAGGGATAGCAGGAGTTGGTGGTATAACCTGGCCGCCACGGACATCAAACTCAAATACGCCGGGTATGCCTATATTGCTTGCATTTTCAAGGTCAAGCATGTTGTTCTGAATCCCTGATTGAGGAAGTTCATAATAATCAGTTCCGTTACCCGAATTCCATCCCGCACGCGCAACGACTCCACCCAGACCGCCGCTTCCACCGCTTGCATCGCCTGTTGTCCAGTTAATATCTTCATATATGAAGAAAATATCAAAGTTTCCAACACCGGTGTCATATCTGTTCACCAGTCGTAACTGGAAGGCGTTGAGCTTGTCCTTATGAGATCCATAATAACCCACATCATCCCATGTTGCCGTATAGACATTATTTGTTGTGTCAAGATCCCAGTATAGCAGGTTTGAACCTGTTGAATTGCCTCCAGGAGTAGCTGTTGTAGCACCGGAACGGGTATCGACATCCGCAAAATATGGGGCCATAATTGGATTTCCAGTCGGGCCTGTTAATGCATAAGGAGTATATGTCCCCATTGACCAGTTAAATGTAACATTACCATTGTTGTTAAGGTAAAGTCCCGTATAGGTTGTTCCGAAGAAGCCCAAGCCCGATGAGAATACTGAACTCAAATTGATAAACCCGGTAGATCCGTCATCATTTGGAGCTAAAGAGTTTTCACCAAACCCGGCGCTTCCACCAAGACCGTTGACAAGTGGTGCTGCTATGATTGTATTTCCTGAAATCAAAATCATCAGGGTTAACATCAATACAAAAAGATAAAGTCTTTTCATTCTCTTCACCTCCTTTCTTTCTAAATTAATACCATTGGACAGTTTTTCCCTCATCTATTGCCTCCTTACTCTATTGGGTTTAATTGATTGCAGACTATATTAAATAAAAAAATAAGCAACTATTGTGCCAGATTTAAGGTATCTGATTTTAAAAGAATTTTTTAGGATGTCTTTCGGGGAAAGGCTATTTTTGTAAAATTTTCCGACAGTGAGGTGTCAGAAAATTTTACACCTTCACACCATACTTGACCGTGCGAGTGTAAGGACGATTACCTCTTTTGCCCCGGCCTTCATGAGTTGTTTTGAGCACTCTTTTACTGTTGCTCCTGTTGTCATCACATCATCAACAAGGAGAAGTCGAAGGCCTTTAATATCCCCGTTCACCTTAAATGCGTTTTTAAGGTTTATTAACCTTTCCTTTGCAGAAAGCCCTATCTGTGGAGGAGTCTCCTTTCCCTTTGCAAGCACATCCATCAACAGAGGTACCTTTATACCTTTTGATACAACCCTTGCGATAAGCAGGGACTGGTTAAAGCCTCTTTCTCTCAATCCTTTTGCGGTTAAAGGAACAGGCACTATGCCATCAACCTGTGGAAGGTCAAGACTGAACAGTAACGTGCCGAGAGGTTTTGATAGTCTTTTTATCCGATAAAATTTCAACTGGTTAATTGCTTCTGCAAGTACGCCTTCATAGAGGCCATAGTTTATGACCATAGAAAATGGAGGTGGTTTTTTCAGACACTGTCCGCAGATCTTTCCATGTTCTGATGGAAATGGCATTGCACATATCCTGCATGCCGGTCCTGTATATCTCTTGATCTGAGACCAGCATGAGACACAGATTGGTGAATGAGAGAATATATCAGATGTATTGCTGCATACCGGACATTTTGTTGGATAGAGGACGTTTAATAATCTTGAGATCAAGACATTATTAAGGGAAGGGGACTACCACATTTACCACATTTCGGCCGAAGATAAAGTTTCTCACTTGAAATCCTGTTTTTTACTCCACAGTCTGGACAGGCGATGATGTAAAATTCTTGATGACCCATATCCTCAGGAGTTGTTTCTTTTTCTCTTTCGAGGGATTGTATGAAATCCATGTATGTTGCATCTTTTTCGATAAGTTCAATACCCATGCCATTTCTCAGTGTTGATATCTGAGTCTTCAGTGTCCTTCTTACCTTGCCTTTCAGAAAAGATGTTTTTCCTTCCGGTGTAAGTAATTCAATATCAAGGATGGTACCGGGGATAAAACCATGGCGTGTTTTTATAAACAGGCCATTCTCAGAAAGATTGCTTGACATGCCGGTGAAGTTTAAACCGCTTGAAATGAATTTCGTTACGAGTCTCTTGGTAATCCTCCGTTGAAGCCTTTTCCCCATCAGAACTGCTCTTTAAGCAGGATAATCTCGTCTCTCCTTTGACCGGTAGAAATGATATGCACTTTGATACCCAAAAAACGCTCAATCTTTTTTATGTACGTCTTTGCTGTTTTGGGAAGTTTCTGAAAATCTGTTATCCCGATTGTATTCGACCTCCAGCCCTTTAACTCTTCATAGACAGGCTCACATTCCTCAAAGATGTTCATCTCCTTGGGGAATTCCTCATAGAGCTTTCCTTTATATCGGTATGCGGTACATATTTTTATTACATCTAAGGTGTCGAGTACATCGAGTTTTGTTAATGCAATTCCTGTAAAACCATTTATCCTGACCGAATGTTTAAGGATAACGATATCCAGCCATCCGCATCTCCTTGGCCTCCCTGTCGTTGCACCATATTCTCCGCCTCTTTCCCTGAGCTCTTCTCCGAGAGAATCCTTAATCTCTGTAGGAAACGGTCCGCTGCCAACCCTTGTTGTATATGCCTTTACAACTCCAAGTACCCTCGAGATCTTTGTAGGCCCTACACC
>VGWY01000223.1 GCA_016873575.1 Nitrospira sp.
TCTCACGGTTATTCTTCCTGTATATTTATATGCTGAGGAGTCTAATTTCGACAACGCCATGAAAGAAATAGCAAATAAACTTGCTGGTTCTTTACGTGGTTCGAAAATTACTAAAGTTGCTGTTTTAGAACCTGAAACCATAAGTGGTGAGGTATCAGAGTTGGGAGTTCTTATTTCAGAAAGTGTTATCGGATATTTATTTGAAAATGAGAAAGGCTTGCGAGTTATTGAACGACGGTTATTAAGTAAAATTCTTGAGGAGCATGGTTTTACACAAACAGGTTTAGTTGATGAAAAAACTATCCAAAAACTTGGAAACATTCTTGGGGTAGAAGGCATTGTCATCGGGACAATTGCAAAGGTTGATAAGGATTATAGAGTCAATCTAAGATTGTTAGATGTAAAAACTGCAGAGGTTATTGCAGTATCCCGCTGCACTTTTCTTAGTAATGTTGGTTTGGATAATGCCTTTGTTCGTATAGTTAGAAAAAAAGGTATTTCAGTTGAAGCACAGCCAATAAAGCAAATTGGTATGCCACAAACAGTCAAGAAAGCAATACTTGATATTGATTGGAAATATTTTGAAGAAGGTGATTTCCCCGACGGCTACGGAGGATTAAGAGTTTTTAAAGCATTTGGCGGGAAAGTTCTTGCTACTCCAAGTGAAGGAGATTATTCGTTTGAAATAGCTACATCATTTCCTTCAGATTTTAGATTGTTTACGATACTTGGCGGAAGTACAGGTAATAGCAATAAACGATGTTTTATTATTAGCCTAATAGGGTCTGACGGAGATCTCGGTTATTATCTCTGTCCGCATCCTGTTGGAGGGGGAAGATGGGACTTTGGTTTTTTAGGAACTAATATCAAAGGGAGCAGGGAATTAGATAACGATAATCCTACAGAGGTTGAACTCCAAAAGAAAGGAGATGTATACAAACTATATATTGCAAATAATATGGTTCTTTCATTAAAAGATAATAAAATTTCCCAATTTAATGGTATAAAAATTAAATTTCAATCTAATGAATTCGGTTCGGATAGACATGTCAAAGGACATTTTATTTCAAAAATAAAAATAACAGACTTTTAATTGATTATTCTTTTAAAGGAGATGTCCCGTAAGTTTTAACAACCCAAAAGGAAGGAGGGTTAAGATGTCCGTTTATAATTTTCAAAAACCTTTAATAGCTGTTTTTTTATCTTTAATCATGTCAGGATGTTTTCCATCAATATCCAAAACACCCGAAATAACTTCAATAGAAAAAAACAATGAAATTCACATTATCATTAATGATGAGAAGATAAAAGATGAAAAATATGCTGATAATTTTGTAGACAAACTTAAAGAAGTTTTTAGTGAATCTTTTGCTAATGTCTCTGTACTGACAGGCTATAATAGTCCAAAGACTGGAGAGTTTGTAGTATCCCCTGAGAAAATATCATTTGAAGCGTACGTTGCTGCTGAAAAATCATACTCAGCAGAGTGTGAAAGAGGTTTTTGTGCAAAAGCAAACGCAACGATTATGTTATCCAATAATAAGTATTCTCAAAGTTACGAGATTGACGGGGAAGGTAAATATGAATTGTCAGCTCTAGAAATGATGATTGGCATACCTGCATTTTATGCTACTTTATCATTTATTACCGACGCTCACGGGTCATTATATAAAAGTATTGTGGTAAAAAAAGCTTTTAAATCTATAGCCGTACAACTTCATAATAAAATTGTTTCCTCATCTGATTTCAAGGATTATATTGATTATGTAAAAGCAGAAAAGACGTTACCTTCCGATCTTTCTCTCGCTATCCGCTTCTCTGACACCAGTTCATTTTTCCCAAACAACTCACTTGACGCAGGTGAAGATGCGGAGATGATTGTAACTATTAAGAACATGGGCAAGGGAACAGGGTATGGTTCAAATCTTGAAGTGACATCAGATAATCCCAAAATATCTTTTGATAAAGATATAAAAGTTGGTGATATACAGCCGAATGAGACAAAGGAGATAAAGGTAAATCTTAAGGCAGGGCTTGATATTGATGATGGCAAGGCATCGTTTCAACTTAACCTTAAAGAGAAACGTGGATATGATGCAAAGAAGGTTGCTGTAAATGTGCCTACTGCAAAACTTGAGAAACCCCAACTTGAAATCGTATCAACAGAAATCAATGATGGAGACACAGGTCTTGCAAAAGGAAATGGAAACGGGATTCCTGAAAGCGGCGAGACAATTGAGTTGACAGCATTTATTAAAAATCAGGGGGTTGGTAAGGCAATAGGAGTTAATCTCAATGGAGAGAACATAACATCAGGCATACAATGGGTCAGGGATTCAATACTTGTGGGAACTATACCACCAAATGAGATTGCTAAGGCAAAGATAGCCTTTACAATTCCAAGGAATTTTGAGGCAAAAGAGATTTCAACTAACCTGAAGGCAAGTGATATGAGAGGTGTCAGTAATGCAGAAAAGCAGGTTGCCCTATCTTATGCAAAACGCTCTCCTCTTATTCAATATGCCTATCGGATTTATTCAAAAGGCAATTTGGTAAATATAATTACAAACGGTGAGGATTATGAGATTGAACTATCACTGAACAATAGCGGTCAGATTCCTGCAAGAGATGTTGTGGTTTTGATAAAGGGGGTTGAGGGGGGATTCTCTCTTTCCCGTTCAAGGATAGATATAGGAGAAGTAAAAGAACAGACATCCATATCAGGACAGAGATTCACACTCTCAGTTCCAAGGACTTTTATTGAGACACAGGTACCATTAAACATAGAAATCGCACAATCTGACTTTTCTTCTGTCAAAAGTTCTATTCAGATTCCAGTGGATGTAAAAAATCCGAAACTTAAATATGTTGCTAATCTTTTGAGCAAAAGTGGAGGCAACAACCTTGAGCAGGGTGAGAGCGCCATCTTAGAGATTCATGTCCTGAATGAAGGCAATCTTCCTGCTGAAGGGGTAAAGGTCAAGATAGAAAGCAAAGATGAAAACCTGAGGATTATGGGACAGACAGAGTCATTGGTTGGTAAGATACCCGCCCTTTCAAGGAGTGAAACCATAAAGTTTCAGGTTTCAACCTTGAGGAGGATTAAAATCGGTGATACATATTTAGGTGTCAATATCACACAGAGCGATTTTTCACCAGTAGTTTCACAATATGCAATAAACATAAGGGAGGAAGGTCTAACAGTAGTTGATATTGCAGCAGAGGACAGGATTAAACCTGTTGCTGTTACAGGTGCAAAGACACAAATTGGACCAACAATCAACCTCAAAACCCCTCAAAACGCTGAGACCACCGGTGATGAGACCATCCGCCTTGCCTTTGAGGTAACAGACACCAGAAATATTGATACGATAAAGGTTGATGTTAATGGCATATCAATCCCCCTTGATGAAAAGGCAGGGCTGACTATACAGCCATCAAGGAAAAAGGAGATACTGAAGAATATTTCTCTAAAAGAAGGGGACAATAGGATTGTAATAACCGCCTACAATTCAGATAACATAGCCTCACGGAAAGAACTTATTGTTATTAGGATTGCAGAGGATGATGTAGACGCTCCTCCTATAACTAACATGAGAAATCTTGATGCAGTGGCGGTTGTAATAGGCATTTCAAGATATGAAAACAGGGATATTCCTAATGTAGATTACGCAAGAAGAGATGCCGAAACACTAAAGAAATACCTTGTGAATACCCTTGGATTTAAAGAGACAAATATTAAAGAGTTTTATGATGAGCAGGCGACAAATACAAAACTAACAAGCTATTTCAAGACACACCTGAAAAACAGAGTTCGCCCTAACATTTCTGATGTCTTTGTCTTTTACAGCGGACATGGTGTGCCAGAAAATAATGAGGCATATTTTGTTCCCTATGACCTTGACCCCTCTGATATTAAAACCACGGGTTATGCAGTTAAGGAACTTTATAAACAGATGGAGGACATAAAAGCAAGAAGTATTACAATAGTCATAGATGCCTGCTTTAGTGGTAAATCAGAGGGAGACACGCCTGTTATAAGA
>VGWY01000224.1 GCA_016873575.1 Nitrospira sp.
CATAAATCTTCCAGTAGTTTTCATCAACTTCTTTTAGTCTTTCAATTTCATCAACTAAAGTCTGCTCAAGGTAAGGATTATCCTTGTAGCTTGACTGGATAAAGAATGTATCCTTTCTGGTCAGTACCCTTTCATATATCCAATGGAATTCATAGGAAGGATTATAGTCCAAAAATATCTTCTGGGTTGTTCTTATGGAAAGCTGGAAATAATCCTCATAATCAAATTCGGTAGCCTCATTGAGCCAAAGTATATCCCTCTTTGTTCCCTTCTTCTTCTCGGCAATATCCATTGAGATAAACTCAATAAGGTTGCCATTAAGCCTGTATTCATTAAGAGACTTGTTATGGTTCTCCTGTGAATAAAGTCCCATATTGTTGAGTATCCAAAAGAAATCCCGCATCACAGATGAGTGCAATGCAGGAGTTGTTTTTCTTACTATCGTTACTATTAAGCCAGTAACATTAAGGCAATGGAGAATAATAAGCTGGGCAATGGATATGGTCTTGCTTGACCTTGCCCCGCCCTGATTAACTATTATTTTAATATCAGGATTTTCAAACGCCCTTTGATTATCTCTGCAAACGAATGTCGGCTGAAGTAGCTTTGGCATCTTTTACTATATCTTCCTTTTTGTTTATAAATTGGATAAGGAACTTATTACCCTCGCCATCAACTTTGCCTGAATGCTCAACCTTGTAATTATTCTTCCATCTGTCGGGTCTGCGATTGACAAGGTAAAATATGTATTCGGCTGATGTGGCTTCGCCGTTTAATAATCTTTCCTCAAACTTATTCTCAACCCTGTCTACCTTTGTTTCATCTATCTGGTGGATGCAGGCGTCAATATACCTGCCAACCGTCTTTGGTTTTTTATGCCGCCAATTATCTATTGTAACATTGGGGATTTTTCTCTCAATTCCGTTTATAAAGATATGCTTCAAGGCTTCGGTATAACGGACACCATCGTTACATTGCTTTCTTATTTGTTTCAATACTATGGACTTTTTAAGCATTTTGGTATAATTTTATAATTCTCCACCCTATATTATTATTATAACCCCCGAAGTTAGTAGAAGTAAACAGTTTTTTGCATTTCCTTATAAACAAGATTTTATCCTATATCTTACTTACTTACTTACTATACTTACTTACTTACTACAAAGGCATATATATACCATATCAAGCCATATATACATATACAGGCAAAATAGGCGTAAACACAGGGCTTTTCAAAACCCAAATTCCACCCGAAAATAATAAAAATAATTGTGTACAAACCGCATTTTCGTGTTATAATTACTATTGAGGTTAGGGGAGAGCAAAATGGGGAGCAAAAAAGGGGAGGTAAAAATGAACAAGGTAAAGCGGATGCATAAAACAGAAATATCCCTTAGAGGCGAAGCAATAGACCATTATTACTGGCGAGGTGAAAAAATGAAAAGCGAAAAGTTAACTGGAGTTTACGAAGGATTGAAGTTAGCATTGAAAATTATCCGTAATAGTAAAGAATTGAAAGATGCCCATTACACCATTGAGCAACATCTTATGTTTTTGAATGAAACGCCAAGAAATGACGCTAAAGAATACTGGGCAAGCGGACAATAAGCCGAAGCCTAACTGGGGAGGTAGAGATGAAAATAAGAAGGGCAAGCGAAATAGAATTAAGTGAGCTTTTAGTAAACGAAGATAAGAATAAATATCTTGGTATTGAAGTCTATGAAAAACTTGGTTGCGCAAAAGAATGGTTAAATTATAAAATGGCTAAAGGCAATAAAATACATCGCTTATATGCAATGGTAAAAATTATAGGAGAAGATAAAGTAATTTTTGCCAGTTTTGGTGGTTGCCCTGTTAATTTTCGTTATCAACTAACTTGGACAACTGAAGAGCATAATTGCAAAAGATGCTAACACGCAACGCCCGAAGCGTAAGAGGGCAAACTGGGGAGGTGTGAGATGGCAAAAGCAGGTAAGCAGGTAAGCTTGGTTCAGCTATACGAAAAGATAGCGCAGGAAGTCGGCATAGAGCCAAAGTTATTCGGCAAGTTTATGGTATCCAGATTTCCAAACGAAGCCGATTACTATTACATTAAGGAATGGGCTCAAAGGTTTAAGACAGGCAATCCAGTAGAATATATGGACAATGCCAGTAAAGCGATATATATTAGTTTGATTACGCAGATATAAGGAGTATAGTAATGACTGGGGTCAGCATAAAACTAAAATCTGGCAGGGTGGAAGCAGAGGTTCCAAACACCGAACTTCCTTTAGCAGGGTTTCTCCCCAGTCTCCCGCACCTGCCTCAAAATTGGGGAGGTAGAGATGACTTGGAGAGAAGAAAGGGCAAGAATAACAGATGCTTTGATTATTAGTATAGACGCAGATATAGAAACAATACTCAAAAAGATAGTATATATGCAAAAGGAAATTATTGAAAAAAGGAAAACCGACAACCGTAACTCTAAAGACTTCCATCCAAGACATCCTGATGATAAATAGGGGTTATATAACTGGGGAGGAGATATGAAAAACGAATGCGGTAAGACCAGACCAATAGAAAATCCTTATGAGATATGGATAGGCATCGGGAGATTTGATGGCTGGACTTGGAAGGTATTAAAGAAATACCAAACTCCTGAAAATGAAGCCAGCAATCCTTATGCCAGATGGTTCTGTGCTGTAAGCTCGCCATTTACTTTTGGCGGATATGACTACGGGGATACTTATATTAAAGACATTACTCCGTATGCAAGAATGGTTAAGGGCGATGCTGACTTAAGAAAGGTAATGAGACAAGATGTAGATAAGCAGAATGTATTCTAACTGGGGAGGGAAATATGCAATTCCAATATAATGATGGCGGCAGAGCAGAGGCAGGCTACAAGGGAACTACTGGTGATTGCGCAGTAAGGGCGATAGCCATAGTTACTGGCAAGCCATACCAAGAGGTTTATGACTTGGTGAACCAATATGGCGCTATGGAAAGAATGAGTAAGAAAAGGCGCAGTAAGGGCAAGAGTAATGCGAGGACAGGGGTATGGAAAGAAACCATCCGTAAGATAATGCTTAATCTTGGCTATAAGTGGACACCTACAATGAGTATTGGCTCCGGATGCAAAGTCCATTTAAGGAAAGAGGAATTGCCTACTGGTAGATTATTAGTCAATGTAAGTAGGCATTATGTAGCCGTGATAGATGGGATAGTCAATGATACCTATGATTGCACGAGAGGAGGGTCAAGATGCGTATATGGATATTACTCATTATAATGATGTCAATCCTAACCACCTGCTTCGCCTATACCGATGACCAGATAGCCGATGCCATATTCCTTGCAGAAGGCGGATATAAAGCTAAATACCTTTATGGCATAGTATCGGTCAAATATAAAGATGAAGCCGAAGCCAGAAAGATATGCCTGAATACAATAAGGAATAACCGAAAAAGATATGATGATTATGGACATAAGCAATACCCTACCTACCTTGAGTTTTTGCAAAGCAGATATTGTCCGATAGGCGCAAGTAACGACCCTAAAAACCTCAATAAGAACTGGCTAAAGAATGTAAGATACTTTTTGGAAAGGAGTAATTAAAAATGGGGCGCAAGGAAAAACTTGATTACTTTAGGAAATTGAGAGATAGATGTAGAGAACAAGGTATTTGCACAACTTGCCATAATGAGAAAGCAAAAAAGGATAAGGTTAAATGTAATACCTGTGAACAAGAAATGAGAAGATATTATAACGAAAACAAAGAAAAGTTTCTAAAATTATATAAAAAATGGCGGCTAACACATCCAAAGTATTTTAGGAAATGGTTAGAGAACCACCCATATTATTATAAAAAATGGTTAAAATTACATCCTAATTATTTTAGAAATTATAAAAGGAGGCGAAATGATAGAAATATGGGCTCCGAGATACAGGGATAATGTAGTCTTGATTGCGAAGTATCGGGTATGTAGCGGATGGAATGAGATAGTGTTCACCAAAGCCAAGCACTTGGCAGGGATGAAGTTCCGTATA
>VGWY01000225.1 GCA_016873575.1 Nitrospira sp.
ACCTTCCCAATGGTTTTATAAACCACCAGTGGTTTATAAAACAGTTAACAGTTAAAAGTTTAAAGTTAAAAGTTTTTAATCCTTTACTCTTAACTTTTCACTCGTAACTTTTCACTGTCTTTATGGGTTTTCGTTCCCTTCACGGCTGCGGGGCAGCGGAAGAATCACCGTAATGGTTCACTTCTCTTCCCTGACTTCCAGCCATCGAAATCTTAAATCTAAAATCTATATCATCACCTCCCCTCTCTAATATCGCTGTCAGCTCTTTTATCAGATTTTATTAATCGCCTCACGTTTGTTCCATTTATCAATCCCTCTATAAATTTCATATCTATGTTTTCCTTTAAGATTTTTGCCCATTTATTAAGAGCCTCATCTCTTAACTTTGAATAATCCATTATATTTTCTATCGGTCTTAATCCCCTTTTAGTCCTTAGAGAATTTATGAGGCCGTGTCTGAATTGATCATTATCGAATATCCCGTGGATATAAGTCCCCCAGACATTGCCTTTTACAGAACCATCAATTATGAGTTCAGAATTATGTGATAACCTTCTCAGTTTGAATAAACATGTGTTTCCACTGCTTCTGCCCATGTGGATTTCGTAGCCTCTTAAGGAGTTCGGAGAAGAGGTGTCAGGCATCTTGTCTGAGAGTATGCAGGCTTCCACCTGCGATGTTATCTTTGTATCTTCAATTGTTGTTTCTATATCAAGAAGTCCGAATCCCTCCATCTCTTTATAACAGCTTTCTATGCCGGATGGATCGAGTATCCTTTTACCGAGCATCTGATAGCCGCCGCAGATACCAATGAGCGGAATCCCTTTTTTAACTGCCCTTTTTATGCTTTCCTCTATCCCGTTTTCACGGAGGAAGAGCAGATCCTTCACCGTATTTTTCGATCCGGGGATGATAATGAGGTCAGCATTTTTAATCTCTCCATCACGCAGGGAATACATCAGTTCTACATCAGGCTCATATATGAACGGGTCGAAGTCTGTAAAATTCGCAATGTACCTTAATTGCAACACAACTATCTTTATCCTTGAACCCTCAAACCCCGGACTCCTTGAACCACCAAGTCTTTCCAGCGGGATACCATCTTCCTCATGGAGACAAAGGTCTCCGAGATGCGGTATTACACCGATGACAGGCCTGCCCGTTTTTTCCTGTATCATGGAAAGTCCTGGCTTCAGGATATTTACATCTCCCCTGAATTTATTGATAATAAATGACTTGATATAATCAGCGTCACCATTGAGAAGACCAATAGTCCCATAGAAGGATGCAAAGACCCCTCCCTTATCAATGTCTCCTACGAGGATGACAGATGAATCTGCGTGGCGGGCAACCCTCATATTTACTACCTCATCATCTCGAAGATTGATCTCTGCAGGGCTTCCAGCACCTTCAATCATAATGAGATCATATTTTTTTGATAATCTTTCATATGCCCGAGTCACAGCCATCCATGCCTCTTTTTTGAATGCATAGTATTCATATGCCTTCATATTGGAATGGACCCTGCCGTTCATAATCACCTGGCATCCTGTTTCACCTGATGCCTTAAGGAGTATCGGGTTCATATCCACAGATGGCTCAATCCTTGCAGCTTCAGCCTGAAGTGCCTGTGCCCGGCCTATTTCACCACCCTCTTTCGTTATAAAAGAATTAAGCGACATGTTCTGTGCCTTGAAAGGCGCTATATGAATACCCATATTTCTGAATATCCTGCAGAGACCTGCGACGATAAGACTTTTCCCTACACCAGAACCGGTTCCCTGTATCATCAATGATTTAGACATCAATTACCCTGTTCACGAGTTTCACAACCGGATATTTATCCCAGAATTCGATAATATTCAGGCATCCGTAATACTGCTCTATGCTGAAGATGTTCTCTAAGGGTATTCCGAGGATATGGCAGAGGATTATCCTGTTAACTCCCCCATGAGCAACTATGGCAATACATCCACTATTGTGATTTCCGATGATTTTTTCAAAGACGCCTATAACCCTTTCCTTCATCTCCAGGGTGCTTTCGCCTTCCATGGGGCTGAATTTTAGGGGATTCCCTGCCCATGCATTGAACTCCTCCGGATACTTCTCTTTTATCTCGTCAAATGACATGCCTTCCCAAATCCCGAAATTACGTTCTCTCAAAGAAGAAACTATTATGGGATTAATGGAATGAGGCTTTGCTATAAGCTCAGCGCTTTTAATTGCCCTGCTTAAATCAGAGCAGTAGGCCGCTGTTAGTAATCTCCCTTTATCCCCCTTTAGTAAAGGGGGGCGGGGGGGATTTGAGCAATTTATAATTTCTCTAACTATGTATTTCGAAAGCTGTTCCATTTGCATCACACCATTTTCTGAAAGCGGGACATCGATTGTCCCCTTGTAACGCCTTTTCTCGGCACCTTCTGTTTCGCCGTGTCTTATTAAATAAAGAGTCGTGACCATGCATTTACCATTAATAAAAAGATTATTTCTGTAATCTCGCTAATTGCACCGAGTGTATCACCTGTGAGACCGCCAAATTTTCTATCAAAGAATTTTACTGATATAAGGCTGAATATGTATAACGTGGCAAAAAGGATAACAAAAAACGATATTAATCCCCCTATGTCCCCCTTTATTAAAGGGGGACATAGGGGGATTTCTTTATAAAAATATATCTGTATAGCTACGAATAGCATATACGAAAGGATTATTAAAAAGGATGAAAAGATAAGTGTGGTTACCCTGACATTATTAATGAATATTCGACCAAGGCCGTTCTCTCTTGCTGGTTTTCCGTGAAACATCGATATGACCATTGCCCATTTTGGCAGTATTGGCATCAGAAAAAGTGAAAAGTGAAAAGTGAAAAGTGAAAAGTGAGACAAGCTATTTAATGCAAGAAATTTTAGTAGAAGTGCAAAAAATACAGCAATTACGCCGATCGGGCCAATTGTGCTGTCCTTCATAATTGAAAGTTTTTTCTCTTTATCTCCCTTTGCCGCAAAGGCGTCAAAAGTATCCGCGAGCCCATCGAGGTGGAAGCCTCCATTGGATAAAACAAGCACGAGGAGGATTATCCCTGTAACAACTTCAGTTTGAAAGACTCTACCAAATACATAGTTAGTAGATATCAGTAATATGCCTTGAATAAATCCGACCACGACAAAAGCCGATGAGCTTTTAGCAATATCCGCTTCGTTAATAGCCATGCTGGTCTTGACCGGTATTATTGTTAGAAACTGAAATGCAAGCAACAAACGAGTGATGAGTAATTTTTTTAGAGATAAGACATTGGATTTGTTCCTGTTACTCGTCACCCGTAACTCCTCACTCATTCTTAGATATCCCTGCTTCTGCAAATGTTGCCATCTTCTTGTATATCTTTAGCCCCGCTTCTATAATGAGCATTGCGAGGGCAGCACCTGTGCCTTCACCGAGTCTTAAGTTAAGGTCAAGAATGGGCTGTAGGCCAATTTTTTCAAGCATTGCCCTGTGCCCGATCTCAACAGAGTTATGTGCTGCAAACATGTAATCTTTTGTTTTTGGTTCAATACAATAAGCTATCAAAGCACCAGCAGTTGATATAAAGCCATCGATGACCACAGGAATCCTGTTTGTGGCTGCACCGATAATCAATCCAGCAATTCCTCCGATCTCAGTTCCTCCAACCTTTGCAAGGACATCTACCGGGTCTGAAGGATTCGGTCTATTTAAGGAAATTGCGCCTTCAATAACCTTGATTTTATTTTTTAATGCGTCATCACTTATACCTGTACCCCTACCTGTTACCTCTGACACAGGCTTGCCTGTTAGTACTGCTGCTATTGCAGATGAAGGAGTTGTGTTACCTATTCCCATATCTCCTGTGCCAAAAATTCCATAGCCTTTTTGGGCATATTCTGCTGCAAGTTCAATTCCTATCACAATGCATTGTTCAGCCTCCTGCCTTGTCATAGCATGTCCTTTTCTGATATTTTTTGTCCCCATCACGACCTTTTTTGAAATGAATAATCCCCCCCTCCACCCT
>VGWY01000226.1 GCA_016873575.1 Nitrospira sp.
TGAGGATTATTGAGGAAAAAGAGATTGAAAGGATAGGGAGCACGAAAAAGATTAAACTTGATTTCAGACTTATAACAGCAACAAACAGAGATCTTCAGAACGAGGTCAAAATAGGGAACTTCAGAGAAGATCTCTTTTTTAGGCTTCATGTCATCCATATCAAGCTTCCTCCACTTCGTGAAAGGACAGAAGATATTCCCTTACTTGTTGCACACTACATTGAAAGTGCCTCAAAGCAAGAGAAGAAAAATATAACCTCTGTTTCTCCAGAGGCTATGGCTGCTCTTATGGAATTTCAATGGCCGGGCAATGTGAGAGAACTTGCAAATGTTATAGCAAAATGTGTACTGATATCAAAGGATGAGGTAATAACCCTGGATGATTTGCCTGTAGGGTTTAGAAGAATGCAAAAAAGAGATGAATTAATCTACAGTCCTTTATCAGAGGCTTCTCTGAAAGAGGTTGAACGGGAATTGATTATCAATACACTCAAGAGGGTTCATGGGAACAAGTCAAAAGCAGCAAAGATGCTCGGTATTACACGAAAATCCCTCTATACCAAATTAAAAAAATTCAGCCCGAAAGACTAAAACAGATAGATTTCACAAAAAAGACACAATGTGTATCCATTGGAAACAATTTTACTTATTTGATTCTTTCCCTTTGTATGCTTGATATGTTCCACTAATTTACTTCAAGTGTATCTTTAGGATACACTTTTTATGGTTCAACTATTCTTCAGAAGATGCCTTCAAGGTATTCCAAAGTCAAATTCAGTTTATTGTGAAAATTGAACGGAGCATATGTATCAAAGTGAACATACCGATTCTCATATCTAAGAAATTCAACAGGTTATCTCATCCATGCCTTATTGAATTACTTTTTTCCATTACACAGAAGATTGTTTTGTAAAAAAATTCTGTATCCCTCATGATCCCTCATGGAATTTTCTCATGCTGGCATGAATACTGCTTTAAGACTTGTAGGCTGTCTCATGGACGATACAAAAGACCGGGTTTCCATAATCTATCATCTCTCCAGTTATGCTGCAAGAGAGATTGACAAAGCAAAAGGAGGGAGAATCTTTGCATAAGAGATTACACATTGTCTTTCTGTCTACCATTATCGTAATGATTGCAGTTTTTGTTACAGGCTGTACTGATACGACTGTTTCACGAAAAAAGCATTATGAAAAAGGGTTAGCATTCATAAAGGAAAAAAATTACCGTGGAGCTATTATAGAATTCAGAAACGCACTTGAGAAAGACCCCAATTTTTTTGAGGCACGGTATCAACTCGGTGTTTCATATTTTGAAACCGGCCAGGTTGACGCTGCAGAAAAGGAACTTCAAAAGGCGCTGAAACTCCAGCCCTCACTTGTTGATGCACATCTTTATCTCGGCAAAATCTATCTTGTAAAGGGATACCGTGATAGAAAAAAGTTGGATGAGTCAATAAACGAAATAGAGGTATATCTTAATAAAAAAATTGGTGATACTGAGGCGTTAGAGGTTCTTGGAATGGTTTATATGGCTAAGAATGACTTTGAAAAGGCTCACTCATATTTGAACCAGGCAATAAAGAATGACCCTAACAAGATAACACCACATATCACGCTTTCAGGACTTTTTATCCAGGAGAAAAAATTTGATAAAGCAAGGGAAGAGATCAACGTAGCACTCTCAAAAGACAAAAAATCTATCAAGACACTGTATGCCCTATGCGATCTTGAAAAAAAGGAAGACCGTTATGAAGAGGCTACTAAATGTTACATGCATATTACAGAGATTGATAAAAAAGAAGATCTGACATCATATGGCGAGATAGGGCTTATACAGATATTGACAAAAAGATATGAAGATGCAATAAAAACTGCAGAACATATTATCTCTAAACATCCTAAGGATGTAAGAGGATACTATATCAAAGGAGTATCCTCATACAAAAAGAATAATTTAGACGATGCAATAACAAACCTTCAACTTGCCATAAAGTTTAATCCAGGAATGATCGGAGCTCACTATTTCGTTGGACTTGCCCAATATGCAAAGGGTGACCTCGAACAGGCAAGGACTGAGTTTCAAAAGGTAGCCACTGCAGCACCGGATATATCAGATATACACCTTACCATCGGTCTTATAAATCTTAAAAAGGGCTGGATAAATGAAGCAATAAAAGAAATAAACATGACTATCGAGAAAGAACCAGACAATGCTTTAGCACATAACCTCCTCGGGAATGCCTATATGGCTAAAAAGGAATATGACATGGCATTGAAGGAGATGAAGAAGGCACAGGAACTTGACCCGAAACTTATAGATACCTACATGAAACGTGGTAAATATTATCTCATGAAAGGTGAAAGCAGTGCTGCTGAAAAGGAATTCAGGACGGCCATTAGCGTAAACCCTGATAAGATGGAAATCAGGACTGCGTTAATACTCTTTTTAATTAAAGAGAAGAGATATGACAATGCCATAAAGATATGCCGTGAGGGGATGAAGAATAATACTGATGATGCATTCCTTTTCAATTTGATGGGAATAGCATATCAGGGGAAAAAGGATACCGATTCTGCCAGAAATAGTTTTGAAAAATCAATGTCTTTAAGTCCTAAATTTACGGCGCCATATATTAATGTGGCAAAAATTTATCTATCTGAAGGGAAAAGCGATAAGGCAATTGAACAATATGATGCATTGTTAAAGATAGTTCCGGGCAATCTTGATGCCCTTTTAGCTTCTGCCTCTTTACTTGAAAAGAGTGGAAAAGATACGGAGGCATTTAACAGATATGCAAAGGCGAAATATACAAACTATCCTGCAGGGTATATGGCACTTGCAGCATATTATGTAAGGAAAAATGATTTCAAACACGGGATTGATACTCTGAAAGAACTATTGAGCCGAAAACCAAAGATTATTGAGGCACGGGATGAACTTGCAGCAATTTATTTAAAGAAAAACAATCTGAAGGAGGCAGAGGCTGAATACAAGGAAATAATAAACCTTACCCCGAATATACCTTTTGGCCATAATAGACTTGCCTCTGTTTATATAAAGTCAGGTAATGATTCAAATGCGATAGCAGAGCTAAATACATCTCTCAAACTGAATTCTAACCAACCGGAGATTATCAACACTCTTGCAGGTATCTATGTGAATAAAAAAGACTTTAAGATGGCTGAAGATGTTGCACAGAAGACTATAACAGCTCATCCTGATGGGGGTTTTGGATACCACTTGATGGCAGACATACAGGCTGCTCAGAAAAATTATGAAAAGGCATTGCAGTATTATGAAAAAGCAGAAAAGGTGAGCCGTAACAATTTTCTTTCGCCAATGGCAGCAGGCAATATCTATCTTATCATGGGGAAGACAGCAAAAGCCCTCGAGGCATATAAAAGGGCAGAGAAGGCTAACCCTCGCCATCCTGCTATATATTTTTATCAGGGTTCTGTTTTTGAACGTTTTGGTGAAAAAAATAAGGCAATTGAAAGATATGTGAAGTCACTCTCCCTTGATCCTAATTATGTTCCATCCATAAATAATCTTGCCTATCTTTATTCTGAAAAAAGAGATCGGCTAGATGAAGCTCAAAGGCTTGCAGAAAGGGCGAAGAAAATAGCACCAAAGGATGGGGTGATAACAGATACCCTGGGATGGGTTTATTACAAGAAGGGTGATTCCAGTAAAGCGATTACGTTCCTGAAGGAAGCGGTATCGCTTTCACCAAATGAACCGACAATCAGATACCATCTCGGGCTTGCATACATAAGAAATGGAATGAACGGTGAAGCCAGAAAAGAGATAGAAGGTGCTCTCAAGATGACAAAACATTTTCCAGATGCAGAAGAGGCAAAAAAGATTCTAAAAGGACTGAGCCAGTAAGGGTGTTATGTTAAGACTCTTCAGACATTACATATCGCTAAGGTTACTTGCCCTCTTTATTGGTGATATAACGGTCATTATCCTTTC
>VGWY01000227.1 GCA_016873575.1 Nitrospira sp.
AATCCATTGCCCTGGATGGACGTATGGTGGACAAAGACATCACTGCTGTCTTCACTGGTAATGAAGCCAAAACCTTTGCTGTCGTTGAACCATTTCACAGTTCCTTGTGTCATTTTGTTTACCTCCTTATCTGTAGACTCAAATCTCAGAAGGCCTCAGTAAAAAAGGCCACAAAGCTAAAAGTCTCTGTGGCCTCTTGTGAACGCAAAAACTTCTAAAATCTTGTTATTACAATATCATATCCGTGAACAGTTCGTCAAGGAAATTCAATAATCTTGTAAATGAGTTCCTGTAAATGAGTTCCTTGACAATACAACGTCTCTACTATTATAGTTAAATCGCCTTGATTCTCTGATAATTAATTATACCAAATTGGGTAAGTTTACTATCCGTTTCTATCTACAGTCAGGGTATAGGGAAAGGGGGTGAGGAAAAATAAAAAGGGCATCGTGATCTGGAAACAAGGCAATTATCAATTACAAAGGAGGAACATTAAGATGAAAAGATTGATTATAATTACATTAACAGTTGCAATTACTTTAATAGTTGTTGGCTCCAGTTTTGCTGCAGAGGGTTATGGAACAGCGGGGTGTGGTCTTGGCTCTATGATCTTTGGAACAAAACCAGGCCTTATTCAAGTTGTTGCTGCAACCTTCAATGGTACAGCCGGCAATCAAACCTTTGGAATCACATCCGGGACATCCAATTGTGAAAAACAGGCCAAATTTGCCAGTAATAAAAGATTAACAGAGTTCGTTCAGGCAAACATGGATAATCTGGCAAAGGATGTTGCTATGGGTAAAGGCGAATCACTTGAGACATTGGCTGAGTTAATAGGGATTTCTATAGAACAAAGACCGGTTGTATATGCAAAGTTACAGTCTAATTTCTCTCATATCTTTACCTCAGAGAAGGTTGAGGTAGCAGATGTGGTTGATAATATAGTTACAATCATTCACGAGTAATCCCTTTCTTGATGAGATTATTCCCAAAGGGGTATGGATATCTTATTGAATTCATATCCCTTTTTATTTTATTTTTTCCCCTCTCCACATCTACCACCGCAAAGTCAGAAGAACACACCCTCCTGAATGAACTATTAAAGAAAGCGGAACAAGAGAAGCTTTATAACGACAGGTACTGGCAAATCCTCTTGCATTACAAGCCTAAACGCTCCGGTTTTAAAAGTTTCATTGATGACCCGCGATTTTTCCTGTCTCCTGATGGAAAAGAAAATCCCAGGGCAGAACTTGAAGCTACACTAAGGGCATTCTATCAGAGTGATAAAAAAGATGATGAGCACCCGAAATGTAGATTTATTGCTCGATATGAGTGGCTGAAAGAGAAACTGAATATAGATGAATCAGTTTTTTCGGATATAGTATGCAAGGATTTCAATAACACAATTGATAATGTTGTCCAGCCCAAATCTCTGGTTCTGGTTTTCCCGGCCTTTTATATGAATAATCCCGCATCTATGTTCGGTCATACTTTACTCAGGATTGACAGCTCCTATCAGAGCAAGCTGTTATCTCATGCCGTAAACTACGCTGCATACATAGATGACTCAGGGATACTCTATCCTTTTAAAGGCATCTTTGGTTTTTATAAGGGGTATTATAAGGTCTTCCCTTATTACGAGAGGGTTAAGGAATATAATGATATCGAGCAGCGGGATATGTGGGAATATCGTCTTAACCTCTCTGAAGAAGAGGTTAGAAGGATGTTTATGCATATCTGGGAGCTTAGGGATATATATTCGTTTTACTACTTTTTTGATGAAAACTGTTCATATAATCTGCTTTTTTTACTGGAAGCTGCTAAGCCATCCTTTATCCTGACAGACAAGACCGGACCCTGGGTTATACCAGTGGACACCTTAAGGGCTGTAAAAAATAGCGGGATAGTCGCAAGTACCGAATTCCGGCCAGCTATGGCAACAAGGATTCGCTATATTGCTTCCTTATTGAATGAGGATTCTCAGAAAACCGCCCTCAAGATAGTTGAACAGGAGTTGGATCCAGATCAAATATTGGATATTGATAATAATGAGAAAATAAAAATCTTGGATCTGGCTATTGAGATTATTCAGTATAAGTATAATAAACAAAAACTGACCAAGGATGAATATTCGAAGCTATTTTTATCTGCACTGAGAGCAAGAAGTAAGTTGGGTAATCCTGATGAAAATTCATTTATCCCTATTCCCAGGCAACCTGAGGAAGGACACTTTTCCAGCAGGTTTAGTCTGGGGATAGGTGTAAGGGGAGATAACCCATTTCAGGAATTGAGGTATAGACCGGCTTATCATAACCTGATAGACCCGGATGACGGTTATCTCGCAGGTTCACAGATTGTATTTGCTGATACAGCAGTCCGATATTATACAAACGGCAAGATAAGGCTTGAAACTTTTGATCTGATTGATATCGTTTCCCTTTCTCCGAGAAACAATTTTTTTAAACCCCTTTCCTGGAAGGTAAAGACAGGCCTTACTCAGAAAATGGGGATGGATAAGGATGAACATCTGATTTATCAACTGGACACCGGGTTCGGTATCGCATTGAAAAATGAATTGATAGGCTTGTACTATGCATTGGCTGAGGCAAGCCTCAATGTGGGCGGGGAGTTTAAAGATAACTATGCCCTGGGTGTTGGGATAGGTGTCGGTACTGTCAAACAGATAACCGACCTCTGGAAAGTTAATCTTTCCGCAGAAGTGCTCTTTTATAAGTTAGGAGAAAGGTTTCAGGAAAATAAAGTTTCCGCTGTTCAAACCCTCAGGCTGGACCAAAATAATAGTCTGAATCTATCTCTTTCATGGCATGAGATTTTTGGCAACGAACGGCCTGAAGTGAAATTGAATTGGAACTACTATTTCTGAAAAATTTATTTCATAAGGAAGCGGTATGAAAGGGTTATTTTACATCCTAATTCTGTCCTTTTCCATCTTGAATGCCTCCTGTTCGTCATTATTATTTTATCCCCAAAAAAAACTTATAGACAACCCTTTTTTAAAGGAGGTTTCATACGAAGACGTATACTTTAAAACCTCGGATGGCTTAAAGTTGCATGGATGGCATATAAAAGCCAAAGATAAGAGTTACGGAACTATCCTCTATTTGCATGGGAATGCAGAAAATATAAGTACTCATGTAAACAATGTATTGTGGCTTTCTCTCGAGGGTTATGATGTCGTTGCATTTGATTACAGAGGGTATGGGCAATCTGAAGGCTCTCCTACATTGGAAGGAGTCCATCTGGATGCCCAGGCTGCCCTTGAAACGGTTTTAAACCTGCCCAACGTGAATAAGGAACGTATCTTTGTCTTCGGGCAGAGCCTGGGAGGAGCCATTGCAGTTCATACCGTAGCAACTTCGCCACATAAGAGTCGGATTAATGCCCTCATTATTGATAGCACATTTTCAGGTTATAGGCTTATTGCCCGTGAAAAGTTTGCTCAATTTATCATAACCTGGCCATTTCAGTATCCGCTGTCTTTTTTGTTTGAAGACCATTATAGTCCTATCCAGTGGATTAAAGAGATTGCCCCTGTACCGGTCCTGATTATGCATGGAGACAAAGACAAAATAGTTCCCGTTCATCATGGTTTTATCCTTTATGAAAAGGCTTTAAATCCCAAAGAGTTTTGGGTAGTGAAGGATGCAGGTCATATACAGGCTTTTGATCTAAAGGCAATCAGAGATAAATGTTTGGCATACTTGCGGAGCATACATTGATAACATTTCGTATTTCATAAATGTTTGCACTCGCTAAGAATGTAAGCCGAGCTTCACTATGGCACTGATTACAGCCTTCGTGACATTTTCGATAAAAGTGAAGTCAAGGGTTTCGTGCCTGTCTTTATAGGTATGATAGTGAGGATTCCTGAACATAGCAGTATCAGTCAACATAAGCGCTGGATATCTATAATCCCAG
>VGWY01000228.1 GCA_016873575.1 Nitrospira sp.
TTTTGTCATGCGGTGCCTTTTTTCTGAGAGCAGACAAATAATACCCGGCTGCCTGTCAAATCAACGAATTCTACCTTATCGTAATGCCTCAATAGAACCTGATGACATCCCTGTTGCGTATACCAGTCAAAGGCATGAGGGTTATGGAAGTAAGCCTTAAAAAAATCAGGCTCTCCGACAATCAATGGGTCTTCTTTAACAACAAACTCCAGCAGAAGGTATTTCTCAGAGAAAGAAGCAAGCAATCCTATGGCCGTTTCAAAATCCATCCCCATTCCCAAAGTCAAATGATGAATCATTGCCAAGGAAAGAACAAGGTCGCACTTCAAACGTTTTTGTGCAGCAAGTAATAATGGCGTTTCACCCTTAATCCTGCTATTTAAAATATGCGGGTCATCAGCAAAGCCTGACCAGGCCGGGACATCGGGTGTTATTTCCATGAGGTCCATTACCAATGGCAAGATGGGCAGGTTTTCATTTCTTGCCCGCTGATATAATATGTCCATGCATGCATGATCATTATCTATCGCAACGACCTTGCAACCCATTTTCGCTGCCAGGATTGAATACCAGCCGGTATTTGCTCCGACATCAAAAACAGTATCCGGGTGCAGTGATTGCAATGCCCGGTATACAGCATGTTGTTTCGCCTTCCAAGCTTCGGATGGTGTAAATTCAAAATCTTCACCTTTCAGGGCATAATAATCTGAATAACGGCTGCGCTCCATTGTCACAGGTAACGACTCGATTTCCTGACGGAGGATATCCATAAACTGATGCCAGTCGTCTTTGGCGAGAGCCTGCTCCCGTGCTGTTAGTGCCTGACGGTAATATGAAGTCAATGAGGCATGTGAACCTGCAAATGCCTCTTGCTCTGTAATAGTGTCTGTTGTTGTATTGAGTGCTGTTTTAAACAGGCGCTTCCTTGCCTGATCGTGTCGGCCCTGAGCCATCATATAGAGCGGATACAGCATACATGGATAAAACATCCGATAGAAAATTTCATTAAAATAGCGGGAGGGTTCACTGGATGATAATTGAAAAGGTGAGCGGACCGAGGCTGGCTTTAACCATTCTTCTTTTGTCAGATCATCGGTGGAAATGAGCGATAGGAAATCCACGAAAACCGGTTCTGTGAACTTGAAAAGCACATTGCTGCTGACACCACAATCTTTCAGCAGCATACCAAAATCAAGTAATTGCCGGTTCAGGTTTATTTGAAACAATGCTGCCTCCTTAAGCATACCAGGTGTCCACTCGTGGGCATAAGTGATGAAAGGGAATTTCTCATGTTCCAATACCATATCGTATCCCAGATGAGAGAGTTCTGGATCAACCACTAAGTCGGTTTTGACTATTCCCAAGTTCCAGAGTTTGTGTCTTCGGTACTTTTCAAGTAACTTTTGGACAATTGCCCCATGCCCGGGAAATATCCCGCGCAATAGGCGGCCTTTATATATAAAAATTTCACCGCTTGGGTCGAAACCCAATATTTTTTGCAGTAAATCAGGCTTATTCAATTTAGTCATACCCTTCAAATTTCTTCCTCTCCGGTATATGGAGGCCAGCGATTGTCTCCAAAAATCGGCAATTTATTTATTATCGAGTCGCAGATATAATCCAAAGCTTTATTCTTACCGGGCAAAAGATCCTCATAACTTTTTAACAATAATTTGTCTTCGACAACATGAGTATCGCTACCCTGTAACATTTTAAAATCGACATATCCATGATAGTAATAAAGGAAATAATATTTTTTGCTCAATTCTATTCGCTCATCTATAACAGATTGAGGTTCTCCATCCTTAAGAATTTTGTGAATAAGCTCAAAATAATTTTCCGTACTTTCAGGCTGATAAGTAAAACCCTTTGACTGGTAATGAGAATCCGCTAATGCTATAACCGGTTTCCCGAACCATGACATCTCTACTGCAGTTGATGAAGTATATACAATTCCAAGATTAATTAACGGGATGAGATCATAGGTTGAAATAGAGGTATTATAATCTAAAAAAATAATATTCTCTTTTGCCTCTTTTTGAAGATCCGACAGTATATTTTTTAAACAGTATCTTGAAAATTGCGGTGGCATATTATAAAACAGACGTTCACTAGGGTGAGCCTTGATGATAAGCTGATAATGGGAATTTCTTGAAAAAAAATCCATGGTTTTATCGAGCATATCGACCAAATTCGAAAAAGCCGGGGTTTTTTGGAAAACAATAGCGTCAAAAAAAACGTTTACTGGGAAAAACACTAATGGCTTGATCGGTTCAATTTTTGAAAGCATCTCCTGAAATTCGGGAGTATGCTTGTGAGGTTCCGGGTAGGGAGAAAAATGGGCGACATTCCCATGAGACCTTTTTGATATCGCATCTTCTATCATTTCTTTCATACGATTATCTATGATTCTCTCCTTGAAAGTAAGCCACGCAGGTGAACAATCTAATAATTTATCTGAATTATAAGAAAAGAAAAATGTATTTTTTCGTTCACCTAAAAATGCAGAATAAAAAGGAATATTTCTTTTTTTTGCAATATGAAAAGCTAAGCCCCATTTGTAATAGAAGGGAATATTGGAAAAAACAACATCTGGCTTTATGGTATCGAAGACTCTCTCATAGGCACTCATAAGTTCTACTATGTTTTCGACATGGATTTTAAGTTGATCAACGATTTCTTTTTTATCGATAATTTCGGGCAAATTATTCATATTGAGTGTAGCAATAGCAGCTTTCTCTCCAGCGGGATAATCCCTATAAAAAATTTTGCTATAATTATCAAATGTCACTTTACTTGAAATTTCTTTTGCTATTTCAATATCATTCGTCGTTCGGAAATCGGGAAGATGCACAAATTTTTGTTTCAGAAAATCAACCCAGAGTGTTGTCTCAACATAATTATATATTCCAAGATTATATTGTCTGTTGTCACGATAAATTCCACCATAGATAATACACTCTTTCGGATGGAAAAACCCAGTTATAACCGAAATGACATCTAAGCCTCTTAAAAGTAAGGAGGAAGCCATAAAAATGTCAAATATGCGGGTAAATCTAATCTGATAAAAACTCGGGATGTAAAGTAACTTTAATTTAGGATTAATTTTATGATCTGCAATATATTTTTCAATATCTGAAATAATTCTCTTTATAAAGTCATCTTGCTCTTGAGAGATAATAAATTCCATAAATTTTACATCTCTAATAGAAGATAATTAAATTTGAAGAGAAGGCTAATATTTGCAATATTCATTTCAAAATCTATCATCTAATAATGTTACTAGGTTCTCAGGCATTATGAAATCATCCCCATGCACAATTTCATTACATAGAAAATCATAGAAGTCATTCATGTGCGGTAATAAGATATCTATGTCATTTCTCTGGATGAAGCAATATTGGGAATCAGTCATTCTGAATAATGGTAAGGGAATCTGTCTTAGCAAGAAATAACAATATGCATACTTTTGAGCGATTTCAATCTGATTTTTATCCAACTCTTTTAAAGTATCAGTTCCTTTTAAAAAAGATACATATTCATTTATGTTGGCTGCATCATAAGTAAATCCTTTCATGCCATAATGAGTACTTCCGGATATAATAACAGGTTTTCCCATAGTCGCCATTTCCAAGCCTGCTGTACCTCCTACTGTTACTACTCCATCTAAGAATTCAAAAAAATTTAAAGGACTAATGGAATTATCAGGTAAAACTATTTTTACATGTTTTGGCAAAGTATTAAAGTTATCTTGTATAAATTTTAGGACGCCGCTTTCTGGATTCCAAATTGCTTCGGCAGGATGTATCTTTACCAACCACTCAATTTCAGGAATGTCAATTATCGTCTTCAACGTTTGCAAGGTCCAGTCATTATAGTCATTACAAATCATATGAATATGGTCAAAAACTGCATCGA
>VGWY01000229.1 GCA_016873575.1 Nitrospira sp.
ATAATAAAATAACGTGGCACTACATTTTAGGGGTATTTTCAAATTCCGTTTTCGTAGAATGGCTTAAATACTGGGTTTTACTTTTCTTATGAGGCGTTTTTAGCCCTTAACTGTTGAAGATGGGCCTGAGAAATTCCTTCCCTGATTTTCTGTCAGGTTCACCTACAACAGCTACTTTCACGAAATTCTTGCTCGATAGAATTGATTTCAACAGGGCTAAGGCTCTACGATTGGCTGCCTGAATTGACTTTATATGCAGAAATCGGTACTCTCAAGTAAGGTACTTAATGGTTTAATTTAAGTGTTCAGGGGTTACAATGTTGATAAAAATGTTAACCAATTGAGGGTCAAACTGGGAACCTGCATTTTTCTTGAGTTCTTCGATAGCATCGTTAAATCTGACAAGAAAAGACTCTCTCGTATCATCTATCATCTTTCCAGTATATTTATACGACCCCCTGTCAACCATGACATCAAATGCTTCTGCAATTGCAATTATTCTGGACTCTATCGGAATGTCCTCACCTTTCAATCCCGAAGGATACCCCTCGCCGTCATATCGTTCATGGTGGTGTAAAACAATCGGTACAATATCTGCATAAAAATTTATCGGTCTCAGCATTTCATAGGCATATTGACAATGTGTTTTATAGTCATCTCTTGATTTTATTTCCTGTCTGAATATGTTCAAAAATCCAACATCATGAAACAGGCAGGCAGTATATAACCTTTTTTTCTCACTCTCGGACATATTCATTGCATGTGAAATTAAAAGACTGTATTTTGCTACCCTCCTTGAATGTCCACGCCTTTTGAGGCTATTGTCAATAGCACTCAGCAAAATGTCTGTAAGATGAATCTCAAAATTCTTTTGATCCTCATAAAAATTTGCTCTGTCAATCGCTATGGTAGCCTGATCCGCAAAATACGTTATGACTTCAGCATCCTTTTGCGTGAATGAATTCGAATTCTTATTCAATAGTTCGATTGCTCCGAGAACACCTGTGCTTAACTTCAATGGTGCGCAGAGTATTGATTTTGTATTATAACCTGTCAGCCTGTCTATTTCAGGATTGAACCTGTCATCTTGTTTGACATCATTTACAATCAATGGTTCTCCTTTTTGTACAACCCATCCTGCTATCCCCTCGGTTTTTGATATTGAAACTCCAAGCAGTTTCTTACTCTCCGGCCCCTTCACACTTTTAAAGACAAGCCTGTCTTTATCAAGTAGCATGATGGACCCTGCATTAGCATCTGTAATTGCTAATGCATGTCCCAATATTTTCTCTAACAGGATATCACCGTATTTTTCTTCCCTTATATCCAATGTGAGATTAAGCATGTTATCAAGCTTGCTACTATAATCTTCTATCTCGTTTGAAGCCTGTTTCGAAACCTTATTTGACAGATAAAGACCTATAATGCTAATAAATGCAATTATTGAGAGCATTGCTACTATTGAAGGGTTCGTAATAAAGTCCCATGAATAATATAAGAAGCGGACTATCAAAAAGAGCAATACAAAAACAACGAAGGTTACGATTACGATATGGTTAAGCAACCTGATTTTTCCCTGAATATTCTCTATTACTTTTTTTCTCATAGGGAGACTCTTATTCGCTGCTGTACTTTTTCCTCGACTTAATCCCTAATCTGTAAATTGGGGATTCCTAATTTTGGACTTCAAAATTTCTTATTTGTGAGATACTTACGAGCATGATATTCATTATATCGGTTTAGACAACAATTTATTTAAAAGTGGGATCAAGTCACTTTTCATATGCTTTTTGAGCACATAGGCATGTGCTCCGGCTGCAATAGTTTTATCTCTCTGGACAGGATCATTCTGCATAGTAAATATCACTACCTGTGTTTCAGGTACAAGCTCTTTTATGCGTTTGGTTGCCTCAATACCATTCATACGGGGCAACTCAATGTCCATTAAAATAACATCCGGTCTCCAGGCTTTTGCCAGAGCAATAGCCTCTTCCCCGGTTCTCGTCTCGCGAAAGTCGCATTTTGTGAAAATATAGCTCAGTTGCTTTATCACTGAAACCCTAAGGATATCGTTATCATCCACGATCAGAATTTTTGGTTTTGCAACTTTATTTTCAACCATGCTTAAATTTCACCTTTCCTTGATGGGACTACCTCTTTCAGCCCCTCCCGTGCCTGATATTCCCATACTTTTAAACTAAAATATACTGGACATTTATGCAATCGGAGAAAATCTGATTTTAGGCTTCGAAAAACCTGACGGCCTGAAGCTGCATATGTAATCGGCATGGATTGTATTGGTCATCTCTCTGCGCATTATATTTTTACGAGCTTCAATGGTGCAACTAAAGTCGCCCGGGTTCCACAGCCGGCCCCGGATTTAACATCAAGGTATCCACCGATGCACTTCAATCGTTCATGGATGCTGAAGAAGCCAAAACCTTTATCTCCCCTTAGACAGTAACCGATTTTTGAGGTATCAAATCCAACACCATCATCTTCAATGTTGATTCTTATGTTATCGCCATTTCTCTGTATGGATACCCTTACCTTGTGCGCCTGTGCGTGTTTAGTGACATTAACCAGTAGCTCGCGTACTGCCTGGAACAAAAGAGTACGAGCTTTGTCATCTATCAGCTTGGACTGCTTATCGTCCTCAAATTCGAATAGGATACCGTGCTTTTTTTGAATCTGTTCTCCGAACCATTCTACTGCAGCTTCAAAGTCCAGTTCATAGAGGATCGGAGGGCTGAGTTCAAATGTCAACGAACGTGTGTACTGAATCGTCTTCTCGATAAGCTTACGGATTTCATCTATATCCTTTGCAAAATCAGGTGGCCCTGATTCTTGCAGCGATCCTAACTTGATTTTGCAATAAGCCAGGGTTTGGCCGATATGGTCATGAATGTCCGTTGCAATGCGCAGACGTTCCCGCTCCTCGACCAATGATAACTGGGATGCCAGAGACCGGAGCTGCTCTTGATAGGTTTGCAGTTTTTCCTCTGCCTGCTTACGTTCGGTGATATCCACAAGAGATGCCACGCTCTTTTTTGTTCCTGGAATCAAGGCAACAGTAGCAAAGATATCTTTAACATTACCATCTTTGTCAATAAGCCTGAACTCATAGTTCCCTGGAACTGCCTTCGGATCAATTCTTCGCAGGAGATGATACTCTTTCAGCCTCTCAAGGTCATCTTTAACAATGAAATCTGTCCATCTCATCTTACCCTCTATCTCTTCTCTGGGATAGCCAGAAAGTTTTTCAGCTTCTGCGTTTACCATGGATATTGTTGTATCTTCTTCATCAATTGTCATAGCAGTTCCGGTATTTTCAAAGATGGCCCGATATTTACTCTCGGACTCTTGCAATATTGCTTCTTTCTCACGCATCTTTGCCTTCATCTCTAACATAAAATCCCGAAGGTTTTCAAACAACTCTGTCTCACATTTATTCTTCTCTATTCCATCAATCAGTCCTTCTTCAAGAAAATGTAGCTTCTCATACTGGTTCAGTACTTTTGTTTCCATTTCTTTCAAATGTAATAAGGATTCTATCTTTGATAACAATTCATCTGACCTGAGAGGCTTTACTGAAAAATCGTCAGAAATACCTATTAAATTAATTATTTCTTCGCTTGTTTCCCCCTCTTCAATCAGCAGATGAACGAGAATATCCTTCTCAACCAGAGTCTTTATATACTCTTTATACGTTTCAAATCCGGCTTCTGGAGATATCATGAGATCAATTATTACCATGCTCACTTTTTCACTATCTATCTTTATCCTTCCAGCCTCAATATCGGGTGCATCCAGAAACCTGTAATTATGTTCCAAAAGAGACCTTAAAGA
>VGWY01000230.1 GCA_016873575.1 Nitrospira sp.
GATGGGCAAACTCCGCAGGGCGGATAAATGAGGGAAATGAAGCGATCAGCTATCAGCCTTCAGCGGTCAGCTATTGGAAGATGCAAAAGTAATGTCTTATTGTTGTCATTCCGGCTTGTCCGGAATCTTTCTTCGGAAGGACTCCCGACAAGCGGGAGTGACAGATGATGGAGCGGCTGCGTAGGTAGTCAATAAATCAGGAGAGCTTAGATGAAAACCGATAAAACTGCAGTAAAGAAAACAAAGAAGACTGTACCCAAAAAAGAAAAATGGTTGCTCAAGTTGTATGTCGCAGGGCAGACCCCAAACTCAGTCCGGGCTATCGAGAATATGAAGCGTATCTTCGAAGAATTCCTCAAAGGCCATTATGACCTTGAAGTGATTGATATCTACCAGCAGCCTTTACTTGCAAAGGGCGAGCAGATTATTGCTGTGCCGACGCTCATAAAAAAACTGCCTCCGCCTTTGCGAAGGTTTATAGGCGATATGTCAGCCACCGAGCGTATCCTTGTGGGATTGGATTTACGCCCGAAATAAATGAAGGCGGTCTCATAAATGAATGAACATTATTCAGAAAATCTCCCCACACCCCCTCTTTACCAAAGAGGGGGATAATTCCTCCCTTTGGAAAAGGGAGAGCAGGAGGGATTTTACTAATAAATGTAGTTTCTATTTTGAGACTGTTAATAAAAGGAGCTTTTAATGGAAAAGGAAAACAAAACTAAAAAGCAGCTTCTTGAGGAGATCGAAGAGCTTCGGATAAGGCTTAAAGAAGCTGAAGAGACACTTAGCGCTGTCCGGAGCGGCGGGGTGGATGCCATCGTTGTTTCAGGTCTGCAGGGCGAACAGGTGTTCACTCTGACAGGCGCAGAACGGGTATACCGCGTTCTCATCGAAACAATGAATGAAGGAGCAGTTAGTTTAAACCAGGAAGGCATAATTATATACTGCAATCACCGCTTTTCGGAGATGATTAAGACGCCACTCGAAAAAATAATCGGCGCCTCTATGCGTCAATTCATCCGGGCGTCTGACCTTCCGGTATTCGATAGCTTGATGGAAAAGGGAACACGGGAAAATTGTAAAGGCGAGGTTGCCTTTATAAATAACGACGGGACTGTGCTGCCGGTGCTTCTTTCCATCAGCGCATTACAAGGGGGTAATGCAAATATAAGCAATATTGTTGTTACCGATTTGACAGCACAAAAGCATATTGAGGAGGAATTAAAGAAGCATCGTGATAATCTCGAAGAACTGGTGAAAGAGCGCACCAATGAACTTGAAACATCAAACCAACAATTACAGGAGGAAATCACCGAGCGCAAGCAGGCAGAAGAGGAACTCAGAAATACCAAAGAATATCTTGAGAAATTAACTAATGCCCTCCCTGATATGATATTCACAGTAAAGTTTCCAGAGAGGACGCATGAGTATTTTAACAAGTCTGGAGAAAGGATTCTTGGTTATAACAACCAGGAGTGTTTTGGCAAAAGCACGCTCATGATTTATGCAAATGAGGACGAATTCAATAATCTTGGTAAGAAATTAAATGATGCTATCGAGCAGGGGGAAGAGATAGTCTATACAGAACAACTTTTAAAAAGAAAAAATGGTGAGGTTTTCCCGGGCGAACTCACCATTACTTTTTTAAAAGAGGACGGCAAGGTTATACGACTTATTGGCATTCTAAGAGACATTAGCGAGCGCAAGCGTGCAGAGGAGTATCAGAAGCTGCTAACTCAAGTGCTGGAGCTGCTTAACCAAACAGCCGAAAAGTCTGATATAGATATAATCCGCAACATCGTTCTTTTGATAAAAGAACTTACAGGATTTGAAGCTGTTGGCGTTCGCTTAAAAGAAGGCTTAGACTTTCCGTACTACTACACAAGTGGATTTCCATCAGATTTTGTGGAAGCCGAAAGATACCTTTGTGCACGCGACCAGGCTGGGGAGTTAATACTGGATTCTAAGGGTAATCCCTATCTTGAATGCATGTGCGGAAATGTAATTTGCGAAATAACCAATCCCTCTTTACCCTTCTTTACCAAAGGCGGCAGCTTCTGGACAAATAGTACAACTGAGCTTCTTGCCTCCACTACAGAGGAAGACCGCCAAGCCCGTACACGAAACCGCTGCAACGGCGAAGGATACGAATCTGTGGCGCTCATCCCGCTACGCTCCAATAGTGAGATTATTGGGCTTCTCCAATTAAATGACAGCCGGAAGGGTATGTTTACGTTAGAAATGGTAAGCTTCTTTGAAAGAATTGGAGACAGTATTGGCATAGCCCTTGCGCACAAGCAGGCAGAGGAGTTGCTTAAGGAAAGCGAGAACAAGTACAAAACACTTGTTGAAAATCTACCCCAGAAAATATTCCTTAAGGATAGAAATTTAGTTTATATTTCCTGCAACGAGAGTTACGCTAAGGATTTAAAGATCAGGCCTGATGAAATTACTGGAAAAACAGATTATGACTTTTACCCTAAGGACTTAGCGGAAAAATACAGGGCAGATGATAAAAGAATTATGGAATTAGGGAATACAGAAGACATGGATGAGGAATATATACCGAATGGTGCCGCAATATGGGTGCATACAGTTAAAACACCGGTTAAGGATGAAAAAGGGAATACCATAGGGATATTAGGAATTTTCTGGGATATCACTGAGAAAAGGCAGATGGAGGAAGAGATTAAAAAGAGGGTAAAGGATCTTGAGGAGTTTTATCAGATGGCTATTGGTAGAGAATTAAGGATGATAGAACTCAAGGAAGAGATAGAAAGCCTGAAGGAAGAATTGGGAAGATATAAGAAATAGGATTAAAGGATTAAGGATTGAAGTGGTAAAGGGTTAAAGTGAATACAATTAGCGGGCAAAATATGGGGAAGGTAAGATGCTGGGAGCTTCTGAAATGCAATAAAAAGGAATGTCCGACATACAAGTCTAAGGACCTCAATTGCTGGCTATCTTCAGGGACCCATTGCCGGGATGAGATACAGGGGAAGTTCCTGGAGAAGATGGAGATGTGCCTTGATTGTGAGGTCTTTAAATCGAATGTGGATCTTGCTGCAATGAAAGAGACCTTCAAGATATTAAATAAACAATTCAAAGAATTCAGGCAGATGATTGATAGAGAGATAACCGAACGCAACGAAACTGAAAAGAAACTTCTGCGTGCATCTGATGAATGGAGGGCTACATTCGATTCCATGCCCTATGGCGTTATGCTCCTCGACAGGGAGTTTCATATCCTGAGGACAAACAGTTACATTGCTAACATTTCAGGATTACCCGTAAAGGAATTGATAGGGAAAAAGTGTTATGAACTCATCCACGGTAAAGACAAGCCGTACGAAGGCTGTCCTCAGATAAGGTCGAGTAAAACCTTAAAAACAGAGACCCTTGAATTGTATGTGCCGGGAATGAACAAATACTTTATGGTATATGCAACACCTGTACGCGATGATGAAGGTCTGATTAAGGCATATGTGCATTCACTGATAGATTTTACAGAAATGAAGGATAAGGAAAAGAAGCTTGTTGAAAACCGTGATGCATTTTTAAATATGCTCAAGGAACTTGATATTTCATACACTGAACTGAAGGCACTCTATGAGGGGCTTATCCATTCATTTGTCAATGCAATGGATGCAAAGAGCCCGTGGACAAAGGGCCATTCAGAACGTGTCACAAATTATGCCTTAGCCATAGCCAGGGAGATAGGGATAAAGGAGAAAGATATTGAAACACTCAGGATAGCGTCATTACTTCATGACATCGGGAAGATAGGAACCTATGATATAATCCTTGACAAGCCCGGACGTCTTACT
>VGWY01000231.1 GCA_016873575.1 Nitrospira sp.
GTTTACAGACCATGGACATTGGTCAGGGTTTCATCACAGTGCTCAGAATTTAATCGGCAATGTTACCGTTGACCCATATCCTCCTTCTTCGAATAATCCTCCAACTGTAAATGCTGGTCCAGATCTTATTTTATCAAGTCAGGATCAGGTCTCTACAATTATTAATGGTTTTGCAACAGATGCAGATGGGGATATTCTGACATACCGTTGGCTTGAAGGTATGACAGAGTTACAGTCATATAATCTGGTAGACTCTTCAGGAAATGCACCTTTAATTCTCGGAATGCTTTCTCCGTTCACCAGAGGGACACACATATTAACCCTCGAAGTCTATGATGGCAAAGATACAAATACTGATGAGGTCATGGTATCCATTGAAAATACTTTACCTACGATTGCCCCTTCTGGTAGTGGGACATATCAGATATGGGATGATATTCTATTGAATGGGACTGTATCTGACTACGATGGAGATTTATTAACATATAGATGGCTCGAAGGTGAAACTGTATTAGCTTATGGCGCGGTGAGCACGAGTTTTGGAGGCAGTCCTGTCTCTCTGCCTGAACATATAATTTCAGGAGGCTTATCACTCGGTACCCATGTCTTGACCCTTGAGGTTTCTGATGGGTTCAATGTGGTTTCTTCGAACATTACTATTAATGTTATTGATACTTTGGCTCCAACTTTAGCGCCTGTTGCAAGTACTAACATCCTGTGGCCACCAAATCATCAGATGGTTAATGTGGAAATTTATGCAAATGTTAGTGACAATAGTGGCGGCTTTGTATCATTGACTGTCATGGTAAACTGCAACGAACAACCTGACCATGATGGTAATGGAAATATCATACCGGATTTTTCTATAGTGCAAATAGACCAACAAAATGGCGTGATATATTTACAATTAAGAGCTGCTAAGGCAGGTAAGAAAAACGAACGTATATACACTGTTACCATTATAGCTACTGATGAATCAGGAAATTCCTCATCTTCAGATGTTCAGATAAAAGTTCCTCATGATATGAGGAAGAAATAAGCCATATTATTTTCCGCTATCCCTGATAATAAACTTCACCGCCTCTTTTAAATCCTTTACAATATAATCCGCATTTGCTGATTCCTTTGCTTCTCCAGTTTTCACAAGGATTGACTTTGCACCAATTGCCTTTGCAAGAAGCATATCTGCTTCTTTATCTCCAACAACATAGGATTTCTTGAAATCAATCCTGTGTTTCCCTCTTGCCTTTAAGAGCATACCAGGCTCTGGTTTTCTGCAAGAGCAATGTTCATCAGGATGGTGAGGGCAATAGTAAAAATCATTAAAATAATACCTGCCGATAAATATTTTGTTTATCTCTTTTACAAACCCTTCATCAACAATTCCCCTCGCAATACCTGATTGATTGGTAATACCTATTAATTTAAAACCTTTTTCTTTGAGAAGCTTTACATTGTCAATATCTTCAAAAATCTGGAAATCATCATATGTATTCAGGTAGCCGTTGTCTCTGCACAGGGTTCCATCCCTGTCAAAAAATACAGCAGGTTTTTCTGGCAATACCTTCTTTATGCCGTAATAAACATCATCTGAGGTTATTGCATACATACATCTCATATCATTATTCTTGCAGGTGCGTTCAAAACAGGGACTGCACGAAAGAGCAGGAGATATAACTACATTGTTATTTCCGTCCGTCTCAGGTGGAGGCCCTGTCAGTTCAGGATCTGTGGAACCAAAAAGAGCTACTAAGGGTGTTCCAACTGCATAGGCAATGTGCAAGGGACCGGAATCATTGGTAACAAAAATATCACATTCTGAAATCAGAGCAATGAGCTCTCTGAGAGGTGTCTTTCCAGCCATGTTTTGTAGAGAGTTTGGAGTTCGGAGTTCGGAGTTTACATTTTTGTATATCTCATCTGCCATCTCAACTTCTTTTGCACTACCAAAAAGAATCACGCTTCCACTGGTATCTTTTATAAACCAGTTTGCAATCTCTGCAAACCTATCAGGAAACCATCTTTTGGCTGAACCATACGTTGCGCCAGGATTGATCCCTAAGATGGGTCTATTTAGATCTTGGAGGATTTTCCTGACTCGTAATCTCTCATCAAGCATGAGATAAATGTAGGGATATGAATTTTCTGAATGTATTCCTGACTGTTCAAGAAGTTTGAGATAATAGTGAATGTGATGAATTTTTTCATCTTGAGGCACTGGCACAGCCTCTGTTAAAAGAGGACCTCTTCCATCCCTGTTATACCCTACCCTTTGCTTTATCCCTGCAAGGAATGTGATGAGAGCTGCATCAAAGGCATTTTGAAACAGGATTGCACTGCAGAAATGTTTTTTATGAATTATCCTTGAGAGCTTCATTTTACCAATGATGCCCTTGTATTCATCCCCATAAAGAATTATTTCATCTACATTCGGATCATGTTCAAAAAGAGGCGATACCCATGGTTTTACGAGGAGAGAGATTTTTGTCTCAGGCAATGCCTTTTTCAATGCCCTTAAGGCTGGCATTGTCATTACAGCATCACCAATCCAGTTTACACCCCTTACAAGGAGGTTCTTGCACGATTTATCAAGCATATAGTAGTTTACCATTTAATAAAAAAAAGAACCCCGACTTGAATCGGGGTTCTTTTAGCATAAAATATTTTTTAAATTGTTAGAACGTTACTCCTGCCTCTATGAATGGACCCTTAATCTTTATCTCTGAAAGTATATCACTATGGTCTATTTTGGCATCCTCGTATCTATATCCAGCAGCAATGAAAGGCTTAATCGCTATAAGATTGATAGGGATTTTTACTCTTCCTATGAGGTCATAATAGTGATTTGAGCTATAGGTGATTCCCCTTGCTTCTGCCTCAATGGCAAGGAATGATACAGGTTTGAATTGTGCCCCGACATATATCATTGGTACCGGTATGGTGGAAGACTTTGAAGCGGAAATATTTGTATTCTTGTGAATCACCTCTGCCTTAAAATCTATAATCCGAGCATTCAGACCAACCTCTGCATTCAGCATTCCGAGCGTTGCTGTCTTAAGAAATGGTATGCCATAATAAAAGGCAATATCGTAGTGGTCGAGTTGAACCTTTGAAGTAAATTTTTCATTAATGGTAAATGTCTCACCGCCAAAATGAAATTCCCTATTTATTTGCCCATCCCCCTCAAACCTTACAGGTGTTGCCATGAGATAGATATTTGGCAAAATCAGTGGCATATCAATCTTCAGTCTTCCGAATATCTTTGTCTTTTTATCGTATCTCAGGTCATTGTCAATATCAAGTTTATCTCTAGTAAGATCAAGTGGTTTGTAACTCACATACCCGCTGGGATCCTGATTCCATCCACCAAGGGCTGCCTCAAATCCTATTGCAGAGGCAACTGCAGGTGTGATGAGCAGAAGTAGAACAATCAAAAAGTTAATTGCCCTTTTCATAAATCCTCCTCCTTCATATTGTTTTATTTCACAGCCAATGGCTATGTATGTATAAAACTCAAAGTGGATATATTAGAGCATAAATGAAATTGATTTTTCAATCATTACTGTCGAGTTTCAGCGAAAATCCCCACTTAGTTCCAAAAGAATTCCCCAGTTAGTTTCAGAATAATTCCCCACTTGGGATCAGGATAATTCCCCACCTTTTGGCATGTCATAAGATATCTGTTAAAA
>VGWY01000232.1 GCA_016873575.1 Nitrospira sp.
AGAAAGGAGGTGATGCATTTCTACAGGATAATGGACATCTTCTCAGGATGAGTTCTATAATTTAACACAGAAAAAAGGTGGGGAATAAACCTGAAACTGTGTGGGGAATAAAATTGAAACTCGAGAGAATATACGTAACTCTTCCAGAAGGGCTCATAATCATAGCCAACGTTGAATCATCTGAATCTTTAGCTTTTCTATTACCAACCCTCCTGGTTTTTCTTCCTCAACCTGAAGATTGCGAGATATAGCAAGCATATCGACTTTCGCTCGGAAATGGTAAATCTTGACTGCTTCTTCTTCAGAAATAGCATTTCCAGTAAAAGTGAAAAAATACGTCCAAACAGATAGAACAAAAAAAGTGGTGAGTACAATCGGTTTACTTTTCATGGAATTTCTCCTTTCCTTATAATGTTCATAGACGAACTATTTCTGATATCTCAGCTTTAGATTTCTGGTTAAAATCTACACTTTTAAATAGAACCTGTCAACAGTGGATTACAGAGAAGTTGGCATTTATTCTAAGATGGCGTATCATAATGGGGAGAATGGAAAGCTTATGGTCTCGAACTCTAAAGACGGTGTATCGAAGAGCTTATCTTTCTTTTTCCTTTGAAAAAAATAGCAAGGACTTGAAAATTCTTAAATTTGCCAACTTTGATGAAATTAAGATGAGCCCACCGGTATCGATTAAATCCTTGTTACAAGATTAGTCAATGAATTCATCCATTTCTCTAATTCTGCTAAAATAAAACTCCTATGAAATTATTACACCTTTACCGAAGGCCAGCACTTTCACTGGTTAAGAAGAATGAGATGCTGTCATTTGTAAGGCAGAAGGTCTCCCCTGAAATTCAGGATATAGAGACTGAATACTGCTTTTATATAGAAGCAACATCTCAACTTGCAGATGATGAACTAAATATTCTTCGATGGCTTCTTGCCGAAACATTCGAGCCTGAAAATTTTTCTGATAAGAGCTTTTTGAATCCCCCCTCACCCCCCTTTGAGAAAGGGGGGATGGGGGGGATTTTCGAGGTTGGCCCACGAATGAACTTTACGACAGCGTGGTCAACGAATACGGTTTCGGTGTGTCATGCATGTGGATTGACAAAGATTACAAGAATTGAAAGGTCAAGGAGATACAAAATAGTCAGGAGTCAGGAGTCAGGAGTCAGGAGTCAGAAAAACGACTCCGAACTCCGAACTCCGAACTCCGAACTTATCTCGTCACTCGTTACTCGTCACTCATCACTATTTCATGATCGTATGACAGAATGTCCCTATTCAGAAATGCTTACTACCTTTGAGACAGGAATAAAACCTGAGCCTGTTTATATAGTACCAATTATTGAAGAGGGCAAAGATGCCCTGAGAAAGATAAACACTGAGCTGGGACTTGGTCTTGATGAATGGGATATAGATTATTATTACAACCTCTTTGTTCATGAAATAGGTCGTAATCCCACAAATGTGGAATGCTTTGACCTTGGCCAGTCCAACAGCGAGCATTCAAGGCACTGGTTCTTTAAGGGCAGATTAATCATAGATGGAAGAGAGATGCCTGATACATTGATGGATATAATAAAACATCCACTGATAAACAATCCTAAAAACAGCATCATCGCCTTTAAAGATAATTCAAGTGCCATTCAAGGCTATGAAATATGGACTATTGTCCCCGAGTATGCTGGTAAGCCAGCTCGCTTTAGAAATACAAGGCTCAATTATCACATTATCTTCACAGCCGAGACCCATAATTTCCCTACCGGTGTCGCACCATTCCCGGGTGCAGAGACAGGCACAGGTGGAAGGATAAGGGATGTTCATGCAACTGGCAGAGGTAGTTTAGTAATAGCAGGCACAGCCGCCTATTGTGTAGGAAATCTTCAAATACCAGGCTATCCTCTCCCATGGGAAGACACTTCTTTTCAATATCCATCGAACCTTGCAACCCCACTCCGGATAGAGATAGAGGCAAGTAATGGTGCCTCTGATTATGGAAACAAATTTGGCGAGCCTGTTATCCAGGGTTTTACAAGGTCTTTTGGTCTACGATTACCAGATGGTGAAAGAAGGGAATGGGTTAAGCCCATAATGTTTACTGGCGGTATAGGACAGATAGATAACAGGCATATTGAAAAAGGTCAACCCCGGGAAGGAATGCTTGTAGTAAAGATTGGTGGACCTGCATATAGAATAGGTATTGGTGGCGGTGCTGCATCAAGCATGATACAGGGAGAAAACATAGCCGAGCTTGACTTCAGTGCAGTCCAGCGCGGTGATGCTGAGATGGAACAGAAGGTGAGCAGGGTCATAAGGGCATGTGTGGAGATGGGAGATGGGAATCCCGTTGTCAGTATTCATGACCAGGGTGCAGGCGGAAACTGTAATGTTGTTAAGGAAATAATTTATCCTGCAGGTGCAAAGATAGAGATAAGAAATATTCAGCTCGGTGACAATACACTTTCAGTGCTTGAGATATGGGGTGCTGAATACCAGGAACAGGATGCGTTACTCATTCAACCTGACAGAACTGAAGAATTCCTTGCCATATGCAAAAGGGAAAAAATTCCCTGTTCCATCATAGGAGAGATCACAGGAGATGGGTATATTGTGCTTTATGATGAGATGGATGGGAGTACCCCTGTCAATCTTGAATTATCAAAGGTTCTTGGAGAGATGCCACAAAAGACCTTCCACATTGAGAGGATAAAACCTGATCTGAAACCTCTAAAAATCCCTCCCTTCCCCCCTTTAGCAAAGGGGGGAGAAGGGGGGTTTACAGTAAGAGACGCCCTCGAAAGGATCCTTCGCCTTGTTTCAGTTGGCTCAAAGAGATTCCTTACCAGCAAGGTAGACAGGTCTGTTACAGGTCTTATTGCACAACAGCAATGCGTAGGACCTCTTCAATTAACCTTATCAAATGTTGCTGTCGTCAGCCAGGGTCATTTTGGACTGACAGGGGCAGCCATCGCCATTGGTGAACAACCCATAAAGGGATTAATAAGCCCTCAGGCAATGGCACGGATGGTTGTTGGTGAGGCATTAACGAATATTGTATGGGCAAAAGTGAGTGCACTCGAGGATATAAAATGCTCAGGCAACTGGATGTGGGCAGCAAAGCTGCTTGGTGAAGGTGCAAGACTTTATGATGCTGCAATAGCATTAAGAGATATCTTGATTGAACTTGGAATAGCTATTGATGGAGGTAAGGACAGCCTCTCCATGGCTGCAATGGTGTTTGATTCAGAAGGTAAGACAGAGATAGTGAAGGCGCCGGGAACGCTCGTTATTTCTGCATATGCTACATGCCCGGATATTACAAAGGTGATAACTCCCGATATTAAAAATTCGGGTGAAAGCAAGCTGCTCTATATTGATCTCGGAGAAGGCAGACATAGGCTTGGCGGTTCAGCATTAGCTCAATGTTATAAACAGATCGGTGATGAATCACCTGATATAGAGAATCCACGATTACTGAAAGATGCCTTCAATGCAATACAGGATTTGATAGATAAAGAACTGATTCTTTCAGGGCATGACAGGAGTGATGGTGGATTGATAACAACACTCCTCGAAATGGCATTTGGAGGGAACTGCGGAATAGAGATAAACTTAGAAGT
>VGWY01000233.1 GCA_016873575.1 Nitrospira sp.
AGATATCAAGATGAACAAAACGCCCTTCGGGCGAATTTAAACAGGTAACATAATACCACCACATTTCTCACAACTAAATCGTGGTGGAACAGATGGATCACCAGGGTCAAGGATGTCAAAAAGATTTACCACATCTGCTGGTATATCTTCTTTTGTATTACACTGGGAGCAGATATAACTGACCTTCCCATTTTGGATTTTCCATGAGCTCTTTATCTTTATCCTCTTTCGTATCTTCTTCATCTTCTACGACAGGTGCATCTCTGCTAAAGTTATATATATCTCCATACTCAGGATGCCATATCCTCCATAATTCCATTTCGTCTTTACAGTGGGGACACTTTAACGGGTCTTTACCAAAACTGGCTATTAATCTCTCTCTCCAGTTCATGTTCTTGGATAACCCACTTATAAATTCAAAACTACTCTGTATGAATTTTTTGCATTTCTTTAGACACTCTATAGCTATACTTTTTGTCCGTCTTGCATATAGTCCATAATGACGAACCATCTTGAACCCTTTGGGAGGTATGTGGTCTATCAATCGTATGATAAATTCGTCTACATCTAATGTCTTATATTCCCTTTTACCTGTTTCATGGCTCTCATACCAGAAGGTAACCTTTTTACCATCATATCGAGTTATCCTATACTCTGCCAATGCAGGACGGGCTACATATCTGCCTATATACCGTGCTGCATACCGAGAGGATGTCATCTTACTTGCACCATTTACATAGAAACCTTCTATATTGTCTTTGAATAAATTGTCTATTAGAATATCATTATCCTTGCTCTTTGGTAATCTCTTTTTAATATCAGTTAGCAGGTAATATTGCCATTTCTTTCTTAATAGGTTGTATGGAAGAAAGGGTATATCGTCCCATCTCTCTTTCCCTGTTAACCCGCCCTCTGTCATAAGGATATGCACATGAGGGTGAAATTTAAGGTCTCTACCAAAGGTATGGACCATAGCCAATATACCAGGAACTGCCTCAGAACCTTTACTCTGGAGAACCTCCAGAGCAGTTTTAGATGCACAGTCCATCATAACCTTTATCAAAGAGCGGTCTTTGAATATTATATCCCGAAGTTCTTCAGGTATAGTGAAAACTATATGACGATGGGGAACATCTATTATCTCATCTACTGTCTTGTCTACCCATTCATCTACATACTTCCTTCCGCAGGAGGTGCAGAAACGACTCTTACAGGTAAAGGGAACCCTTTTCTTTGTTCCACACTTAGTGCAGATATACTCTGCATACCCATTGGAAGGGTCTCTACAGGAGAGCATCTTCTCTACTGATCCAACGATTGAATCCCAGTGAGAAGATTCGTATCTCCTTGATAACCCTTGCTTTAATGACTTCCAATGGTCACGAAATATTGATTTTATTGAATGTGCTGGCAATCAGCCAGATAATACCAATATTTTCAAAAAGTTACAAATTGCAATTTTTATAATTTCCTATACATGAACAGAAAATTCAGGTAAAATAACTGGTTGAAATGAAAAAATAGATTGGGTGGGTTTTTTTCATCATGAGCAATCGAATATGGATTAAGTTATCCTTCCTCTTTGCATTTTTCATACTAATTTTAATCTTGTATAAAAGTGGTGCCTTCCATTTCTTCATGGATAGGAATAGGCTTATAACTTTCCTTAATTCTTTAGGCCCGGTGTCATTTATTGGTTTTGTTTTCCTCCAGGCAGTGCAGGTTGTTGCCGCTCCTATCCCGGGTGAGGTTACTGGTTTCCTCGGCGGGTATATCTATGGTACCCTTATCGGGATTGTCCTTTCAACCATAGGATTAACAGTAGGTTCCCTATGTGCCTTTATCATTTCAAGGAATTTTGGTAAGCCTTTTGTTGAAAAAATTGTTAAAAAAGAGACTATTGAACGATTTGATTATACATTAAAGTCAAAGCATCATAGAGCAACTTTTCTCGTATTCCTGTTATTTCTTATACCAGGTTTCCCGAAGGATTATCTATGCTACGTCTTAGGGCTTGGACCTATGGACATCAAAGAATTTCTCATTATAAGCACTACGGGAAGGTTATCAGGAACAGTTTTGCTTACCCTTGGAGGTACCTATATTCGTAAACAAGAGTATTATCAGTTCTTTGTGCTTGCAGGGGTTACAATAGTTATCGTATTATTTTCAATGGCTTATAGGGACAATATCGAGAGGTTATTTCGTAAATGGTTTCATCATAAATAACTGTACGTTGAAATTTATTTAGTTTTTCCTGAAACGGAATAAGTCTATGCGGGGTCAGCCCTTGAAAATTGACATTATTTTTTTGCTTCTTTGTTCCACTCTTATCGTAACTTCTTTTCCCCTTGAAGTTTTTTTTCATCCTCTTAAGCGTGTGAGATATCCTGGAAGAATTTATCCCTCCTATTTTCTCCGCAATCTTATACAAAGATGTACTCGCCTCTATTTCCTTTTGCAAAGATGTCGTAAATAGCGCCTTTATATTGTACCCGTAATGGTATTGCCATTACAGAAGTTATAAATATCTTCTTTTGTTCTGTCAATTTTCAAGGGCTGACCCCTCTTTTTCTGAAAGCGACAGAAGTAATGTAGTATAATTTTACAAATTACAAATGATAATCATCATTAAAGCATATTTCATAATATAGAGGGTTGGAAAATGGCAACATGTAATAAGTTAAAAGTATCCATTACAAAACTACTTATCAAGCCTTTTTTTTCAGCTATTGTTTTTATGTTATTCACTATCAACACAGCCTTTGCTGGTCTTGTTACATTTGAAAAGGAATACACCTATCAGGCGAGCAAGATTGACAGCAAGGTTTCATGTAGAGCAATTGCACTGGAACAGGTCAAAAGACTTCTTTTAGAGGAGTTGGGTACTTTTCTTGAAAGCGAGACAAAGGTAATGAACTTTCTACTGACAAAAGACCAGATTACAGCTCTGACTGCTGTAATAGTAAGGGCCGAGGTAATAGATGAAAAATGGGACGGAAAGACTTACTACCTTAAAGCAAAGATTTCGGCTGACCCAGAAGAAGTCGCAAAATCCATTGACTCTCTCCGTAAAGACCATCAAAAGACAAAGGAATTAGAGGAGACGAGGGAAAAGGCAGAAGAACTTACGAAGAAGATTAAGAGATTAAAGAAGGAACTGGAGATAGTTATTTTTGATATTAAAAGGCATCAACAAAAGGTAGATGTGAAGAAGATTGAACAATATAATGAAGCTATAAAAGGATTGAGTGCAACAGATTGGTTTGAGAAGGGATATATATTGGCTATTTCTGGCAAATATAAGGAAGCAATTGATGTTTTTAATAGGGCTATCGAACTGAATCCTAAGGATGCAAGGGCTTATAATAATCGTGGAAGTGCTTATCAAGACTCAGGCAACTATTGGCAGGCTATTAATGACTATAACAGGGCTATAGAACTGGATCCTAACGCAAGGGCTTATAATAATCGTGGAAGTGCTTATCAAGACTCAGGCAACTATTGGCAGGCTATTAATGACTATAACAGGGCTATAGAACTGGATCCTAACGCAAGGGCTTATAATAATCGTGGAGCAGCTTATTATAGCTTAGGCAACTATAAGCAAGCCATTAAAGACTATG